>NZ_JANX01000192.1 GCF_000767795.1 Inquilinus limosus MP06
GGATGCCGTCATCGATCAGCGGCTGGACGATGCCGGTGATGGTGGCGCGGTTGACGCCGATGTGGCGGGCTAGGTCGGCGCGGCTGGTCGGCCCGAGGTCGAACAGCGACTGCAGCAGCCGGCTGCGGTTGAGGTCGCCCATCCGGGCCGGCGACAGCAGGGACGGGGGCCGCGGCTTCATCGCCTCCGCGGACGAGCCGGGCAGCGGGTCGCCCTCGCCGGCACCGCCGTCCATCGCCCGGCCTGACATCTTTCCAATCGACATGACCTGCACTTCCTGAAGGGCGGGCAGGGCCCGGCCCCGCGACATTGTATCGGCAGCGGCGCGGGCGTGGACCACCCGGCGCCATCCTCCCGGATTCATGCTCTGTGACACGTCCTCCGTGTTGACGGCAAGTTTGTTTGGAGCTAGAACAAACATACTAATGAAGCGAGCCCGTCCCGGCGGTCGTTCCCGCCGGTTGGAAGCAAGCCCAAAATCACAGGAGAGGCGAATGGATAAGGATCTGCTGGGTCGTTATCTGCTGTCCCGCAGGCGCGTGCTGCAGGGCGCCGCCCTGGGGGCAGGGGCCGCCGCCACGGGGTTCGGCGGCCGCTGGGCCCACGCCGCGCCGGCCACGCCGCTGAGCTTCATCGGCTGGCAGTTCCAGCCGCAGATCGTCGAAGAGAACGTCAACACCTTCAAGAAGCTGTACGACGAGGCCGTCAACTACGAGCTGGTGACCGGCGACTATCATCCGGTGGTCGAGACCAAGCTGACGGGCGGCCAGCGCATCGACATGCTGTATGCCGAGGAGGACCACATCGCCCGCTGGTGCGCGGCGGAGTGGACCCGAGACCTGGAAGGGCTGGACGGGGTCGACGAGATGAAGGCCGGCATGTTCCCGGTCAGTGTCAAGTCGATGTCGCTGCCCGACGGCAAGCTGGCGGGGCTGCCCTATTACGCCGGGCACAACGCCTTCATCTATAATGAGGAGCATCTGCAGAAGGTCGGCCTCCAGGTGCCCGACAGCTGGGATGCCCTGCTGGACGCCTGCCGCAAGCTGAAGAAGGACGGCATCTCGGACGCGCCCTACAACAGCGCCTGGGGCCAGAAATGGCCGGAGCTGTCCTGGAGCATCTTCTCCTGCTGGTATGCGGAAGGCGCGCCGGTCTTCAACGCCGCCGGCGAGTTCGTCGACGACGCCGCGCTGCGCAAGGTGCTGGAGACGCACCAGGCCTTGTACAAGGAGCAGCTGGTGGCGGCCGACATCATGACGCTGCCCAATGAGGGCGTGCCCAGCTATGCCACCGGCCGGCACACCTTCATGGTGCTGCACGACTATGACCAGAAGGTCGCCAACGATCCCAAGCTGTCCAAGGCCGCGGGCAAGGTCAGGAATGCCCTGATGCCGGGCAAGACCAAGTCGACCTTCGCCTGGACTGCCGTCTACATGATGGGGGCGCAGCCGAGCGATGTCGACCGCACCTGGAACCTGCTGCGCTTCTTCGGCGGCAAGTCCAAGGACGGCCAGTACCATGTGATCAAGCGTTGGGCGCTCGATTTCGGCCTGGGCTCCGCCTACAAGGAGGTGATGGCCGACCCCGAGGTCGTCGCCAGCTTCGGCAAGTGGCGCGACCTCGACGTCACCAACAAGCAGCTCGAGCTCGCCACCTCCCGCGACATCGCCAAGCAGATCTGGTTCCCGGAATGGGACCTGTTCATGATGCAGCGGGTGCAGGACTACATCCGCGGCACGATGTCGACCGACCAGATCGTCGATGAGCTCGGCAAGAAGGTGGCCGAGCTGAAGCAGCAGTACCAGTAGCCAGCAGGAGCGGCGATCGCGGGGCCGCCCGGCCGCGCCGCGATCGCCTTTCGCGACCCTTTGCGAGAGGGGCGGACCGGTGTCGATCACCATCCCGCAAGCCACTGCCATGTCCCGCCCGCGCCGCCGCATCGGCCGGATCCCGGGCTTCGCCTATGGCGCGGTGGCGCCGACGCTGGCGATCGTGATCGCCGTCGTCGGCCTGCCGCTGGCCTACAGCCTGTATCTCAGCCTGCACCGCACCAACCCGATCACCAAGCGCTGGATCTTCGTCGGGCTCGACAACTATGCCGGCATGCTCGGCAATGCCGAGTTCTGGGCGGCGCTGGGCCGCACCGCCTATTTCGCCGCCTTCTCGGTGATCGGCACCACGCTGATCGGCATGGCCATGGCGCTGGTGCTGAACGAGCGCTTCGTCGGCCGCGGCGTCCTGCGCAGCGTCATGCTGGTGCCCTGGGCGATGGCGCCGGTCTCGGTCGGCGTGCTGTGGTCCTTCGTCTATGCCGGCGACTACGGCACGCTGAACGGTCTCTTGACCGATCTCGGCCTCGGTTTCCTGGTCACCCCCTGGCTCGGCGACGGGTTCCGCGCGCTGAACCTGGTCGCCCTGACCCAGGTCTGGAACCAGGCGCCGCTGACGGCCCTGCTGCTGCTGGCCGGGCTGCAGTCGATGCCGCGCAACCTGCACAAGGCGGCGATGCTGGATGGCGCCGGTCCGGTCGCCCGCTTCTTCGCGATCACGCTGCCCTGGCTGAAGCCCAACCTGCTATTCATCGCCATCATCGCGACGATCAACTCGCTGATGGCCTTCGACATCCTGTGGATCATGACCCGCGGCGGGCCCGGCGCCGCCACCACGGTCTTCGCCTGGCTCGGCTACCTCTACTCCTTCCAGTTCCTCAAGTTCGGGGAAGGGGCGGCGATCCTCTACGGCCTCACCATCCTCAGCTTCGTCCTGGCGATCCTCTACTTCCTGGTGCTCGGACCGCGGCAGCGCCGCCGCGCTGCTGTTGTGTCCGAAGGCGCGGACAGCGGCCGCGCCGGCGCCGGCCGGCGTCACGCCATGGTGACGCTGCCGCCCTACCGGCCGCGGCTGCGGCTGCCCCGGCGGGTCGAGGCCGTCCTCGGCCGCATCGCCTTCACCCTGGCCGCGCTGCTGATCTTCCTGTGGTCGGCGCTGCCGGTCATCGCGCTGGTGCTGATGAGCATCACCCCGGCCTCGGACCTGATCCGCATGCCGCCCACGGTCGTGCCCAGCGGCTTCACCCTGCACAACTTCACCGCCGTGCTGGCGCCGGAGCTGGCGAGCGGCAACGAGACCAGCGTCCAGGCCAAGCGGGTGCCGCTGTCGCTGCTGAACAGCTTCGTCGTCGGCGTGGTGGTGGTGACGATCAGCGTCGCCCTCGGCACCCTGGCCGGCTACGCCTTCGCCCGGCACGGCAAGGCGCGGTTCTTCCGGATCAGCCTGTGGGGCCTGCTGCTGACCCGGATGACCCCGGCGCTGACCCTGGTGCTGCCCTTCTTCGTCATCTTCCGCACGCTCGGGCTGATCGACACCCGCGCCGGGCTGGTCATCGCCTACAGCAGCATCCTGCTGCCGCTCAGCGCCTGGATGATGAAGAGCTATTTCGAGGGCATCCCGGCCAGCCTGGACCGGGCGGCGCTGATCGACGGCTGCTCGCGGCTGAAGGCGCTGTGGAAGATCCTGTTGCCGGTGGCCCGGCCGGGCATCATCGCCGCCGCGATCTTCTGCTTCCTGGTCAGCTGGAACGAGTTCCTGTTCGCGCTGATCCTGACCTCGACGCCGAACGCGCAGACCATTCCGGTGGTGCTGTCGGGCTTCCTCAGCCAGGCGCGCTTCTATGAATACGGGCCGATGTTCGCCGCCAGCGTGCTGTCGATCGCGCCGCCGGTGCTCGTCGCCTTCCTGTTCCAACGCTACCTCGTCCAGGGCGCGCTGTCCGGCGCCGTCAAGGGCTGAGCCAGGAGGCCCCGATGACCTCGATCAACATCCGCGCCGTGTCCAAGAGCTACGCCCAGCACCGGGTGCTGAAGGGGCTCGACCTCGACATCGCCGATGGCGAGTTCATCTCCTTCCTCGGCCCCTCCGGCTGCGGCAAGAGCACGATGCTCTACTGCATCGCCGGGCTGGAGGAGATCACCACCGGCAGCATCCTGTTCGATGGGCGCGACATCAGCGGCCTGGCGCCGCGCGACCGCAACATCGCCCTGGTGTTCCAGGACTACGCCCTCTACCCGCACATGGCAGTGCGGGACAACATGGCCTTCCCGCTGCGCCAGCAGAGGGTCGGCGCCGACGCCATCAAGCGCCAGGTCGCCTGGGCGGCGGAGCTGCTGGGGCTGGAGGATCTGCTGGACCGGTCGCCGGCCGAACTGTCCGGCGGCCAGCGCCAGCGCGTCGCCGTCGGCCGCGCCATCGTCCGCAACCCGGCGGCGCTGCTGATGGACGAGCCCTTGTCCAACCTCGACGCCAGCCTGCGGGTGCGGATGCGGACCGAGATCAAGCGGCTGCAGCGCGAACTGGCGGTGACCACCATCTTCGTCACCCATGACCAGGAGGAGGCGATGGTCCTGTCGGACCGGATCGCCGTGATGCATGACGGCGTGCTGCAGCAATTCGCCGACCCGATGGCGGTGTATCGCGAGCCCGCCAACCAGTTCGTCGCCGGTTTCATCGGCAGCCCGCAGATGAACTTCCTGCCCGGCTCCGCCGTCTCCGGCGGCCAGGACGACAGCCGGGTGGTCGGCATCCGCCCGCACGACCTGACGCCGTCGGCCGGTTCGGAGAACGGGGCGCTGTCCCTGACCGGCGAGCTGGCGCTGATCGAACCCGCCGGACCGGTCCATTTCCTCGATGTCCAGATCGGCGGCCGCATGGTCAAGGCCACCTGCAGCGACCCCGACGGCCTGCACCCGGGCGCCAGGCTGACCCTGACCGCGCCCGACCGCAGCATCCACCTGTTCGACCGCGCCAGCGGCGCCCGGGTCTAGGCGCCGGCGCCCCACCGCAAGGAAGCGTTCTCCCATGGCCTTTGATCTCGTGCTCCGGAACGGACGGGTGATCGACCCGTCGCAGGGCATCGACCGCGTCGCCGACGTCGCCTTCGCCGGCGGCAAGGTCGCGGCCGTCGGCGCCGGGCTGGACCCGGGCGGCGGCGCGGTCCGCGACGTCTCCGGCCTGATCGTCACGCCGGGGCTGATCGACCTGCACACCCATGTCTATTGGGGCGGCACCTCGCTCGGCATCGACGCCGAGGATTTCGCACGGACCAGCGCCGTCACCACCTGCGTCGACACCGGCAGCGCCGGGCCCGGCAATTTCCCGGGCTTCCGCAAGCATGTGATCGAGCCCAGCCGGATCCGCATCCTGGTCTATCTGCACGTCTCCTTCGCCGGCATCTTCGCCTTCTCCGAGCGGGTCATGGTCGGGGAAAGCCACGACATCCGGCTGATGGCCGCGCGCGACGCGGTGGAGGTGGCGGAGGCCAACCGAGACGTGATCATCGGCATCAAGGTGCGGATCGGCCGCATCGCCAGCGGCCCTGCCGGCATCGCCCCGCTCGACGTCGCCCTGCAGGTTGCGGACGAGACCGGGCTGCCGCTGATGGTCCATATCGACGAGCCGCCGCCCTCCTACGAGGCGGTGGTGGACCGGCTGCGGCCGGGCGACGTCCTGACCCATTGCTTCCGGCCCTTCCCGAACTCGCCGGTCAGCCGCGACGGCACGATCAAGCCCGAGGTGCTGGCGGCGCGCGAGCGCGGCGTGCTGTTCGACATCGGGCACGGCAAGGGGTCGTTCTCATGGAAGACCGGCCGGGCGATGCTGGCCCGCGGCTTCAAGCCGGATACCATCTCCTCCGACGTGCACGCGCTGTGCATCAACGGCCCGGCCTACGACCAGGTGACGACGCTGTCGAAGTTCCTGGAGCTCGGCATGACGCTGGACGAGGTGATCGCGGCCTCGACCGTCAACGCCGCCAGGGCGCTGAACCGGCCCGAGCTCGGCACCTTCAAGCCCGGCAGCGTCGGCGACGCCAGCATCCTGTCGCTGAAGGACGGCGCCTTCCCGCTGGAGGATGTGCGCGGCGAGGTCGTCACCGCCGGCAGGCGGATCTTCGCCGAGGGCGTGGTGGTCAACGGGCGCTGGTGGCACCCGGAAGGAGCGGAATGATGCGCGACGACGTCGAGACCTTCGCCAACCATATCGGCGGGCGCTGGGAGGCGGAGGCGGAGACGATGCCGGCGGTGAATCCGGCGACCGGCGAGCCGATCGGCCGGCTGCCGCGCAGCAGCCGCGAGACGGCGCGCCGTGCCATCGCCGCCGCCCGGCAGGCGCAGCCCGGCTGGGCGGCGACGCCGGTGTGGGAGCGGGCCAAGGCCTGCCTGGCCATCGCCGCGCAGATCGACGGCGCCCGTGACCGCATCGCCCGCACCCTCAGTCTGGAGCAGGGCAAGCCGTTCAAGGAGGCGCAGGGCGAGGTCGGCAAGGCGGCGGACGGGTTCCGGCTGGCAGCCGAGCTGGTCAAGCAACTGCGCGGCGAGACGCTGCCGGCGGAGGACCCGAGCAAGCTGGTGCTGACCCTGCGCCAGCCGCGCGGCGTGTATGCCGTGATCACGCCCTGGAACTTCCCGGTCAACATCCCGGTCGAATACCTGGCCCCCGGCATCGCCACCGGCAACACCATCGTCTGGGTGCCGGCGCCGACCACCTCGATGGCGGCGATCGAGCTGATGCGCGTGATCGAGGAGGCGGGGCTGCCGCCCGGCGTGGTCAATCTGGTGATCGGGGAGGGGGCGACGGTCGGCGACGAGATCGTCGCCCATCCCGGCACCAACGGCATCGGCTTCACCGGCAGCCCGGCCACCGGCCAGCGGATCGCCGAGCGCGGCGCCGGCAAGCCGATGCTGCTGGAGCTGGGCGGCAACGGGCCGGTGCTGGTGTTCGAGGACGCGGATCTCGACCGCGCCGCCGCGGCGGCCGCGAGCGGCGCCTTCTTCAACGCCGGCCAGGTCTGCGCCGCCACCGGCCGAGTGCTGGCCCATCGCAGCATCGTCGAGAAGCTGGCGCAGCGGCTGGTCGAGATCGCCAAGTCGCACACGCTGGGCGACCCGCTGCAGCAGGGCACGACCATGGGGCCGCTGAACAATCCGAAGGTCGCCGCCAAGGTGCGCGAGCATGTCGAGGACGCGGTCGCCCGCGGCGCCACGGTGCTGGCCGGCGGCAGACCGCGCCCCGATCTCGGCAGCGAGCTGTTCTTCGAGCCGACCGTGATCACCGGCGTCACCCGCGACATGCGGATCAACCGGGAGGAGACGTTCGGCCCGGTGGTCCCGGTCCTGGCCTTCGACGACGACGCGGAAGCGCTCGATCTCGCGCTGGACACCGAGCACGGCCTCAGCGTCGGGCTGTTCACCGCCGACATGGACCGGGCGCTGCGCTTCGGCGAGGTGATCCCGGCCGGCATCGTCAACGTCAATGCCGGCAGCACGTATTGGGAGCTGCACCTGCCCTTCGGCGGCGGCTCCGGTACCCGCAGCGGCATCGGCCGGCTCGGCGGCTGCCACACGCTCGAGGCGATGACCGAACTCAAGATGATCTCGATCACCCGGACCTGCAGATGACCACCACGACACCCACCTCCGCCGTCGCGGCGCGGCTTCTGGCTGACCTCGTCGACCTGCTGTTGCCGGGCGAGGGCGACTGGCCCTCCGGTGCCACCATCGGCGTCCAGTCGACGCTGGCGATCCGCCTGGTCGAAGAGCGCGGCGAGCCCGACCTCACGCGGCTGGCCCAGGCGATCCTGCGGGCCGGCGGCCCCTTCGCCGGCCAGCCGGAGGAGCGGCGTGTCGCCATCGCCGAGGCCCTGGAGGCGGCGGAGCCCGAGCTGTTCGGCTGGGTCCGCGACGCCGCCTACTACGCCTACTACGAAAGCCCCTATGTGGTCGCGGTGATCAACGCCCAGGGCCATCCCTACCGGCTGCGGCCGCATGTGAAGGGCTATCCCCTGCCGCGCTTCGACCCGGCGCGCGACGCACCGAAGCACGGCCGCGGCCTCTGGCTGGCGACCGGCGATGTGCGACCGGTCGACATCTCCGCCCTCGAACTCGACAGCGACCGCACGCAAGCCTGGGGCCTGAAGCGATGACCAAGCCATCCTGCGACATTCTCATCATCGGCGCCGGCGCCACCGGATCCCTCGCCGCCGTGGTGCTGGCCCAGGCCGGGCTGAACGTGGTCTGCCTCGAGCAGGGCTCCTGGGTCGAGGCCGGCGACCATCCGCATTACAGCCCCGACTGGTCGTGGCAGCGCCGCACCCGGTGGAACGCCGATATCAACCGCCGCCGCCATCCGGACGACTACCCCGTCGTCTCCGACAGCTCGCAGGTGCTGATGTGGAACGGCGTCGGCGGGTCGACCAATGTCTATGGCGCGATCTGGCCGCGCTACCGCCCGTCGGACTTCCGCAAGGGCGACGAGCACGGGCTGCAGCCGAACTGGCCGATCGCCTATGAGGACATCGCCCCGTTCTACGAGGCGGCGGACCGGATGATCGGCGTCAGCGGCCTGGCCGGCGACCCGGCGATGCCGCCGCGCGAGGCCTGCCCGACCGGGCCGTTGCCCTTCACCAAGGCGGCGCGCCGCCTGTCCCGGGCCTTCGACACCCTCGGCTGGCACTGGTGGCCGGCGGAGGCGGGAGTGATCTCGGAAGACTATGACGGCCGGCCCGGCTGCAACGGCTGCGGCATCTGCAACGGCTGCCCGCGCGGGTCGATGAGCAAGTATTCGCTGTCGATCTGGCCCAAGGCGCTGGCGGCCGGTACCGAGCTGCGCATCCACGCCCGGGTGCTGCGGATCGAGAAGGGGCGGGACGGGCGCGCCACCGGTGCCCTCTACATCGACCGCGAGACCGGCCGCACCGAGTTCCAGCCGGCCGAGATCGTGGTCGTCGCCGCCAACGGCGTCGGCACGCCGCGGCTGCTGCTGGCGTCGGACAACCTGGCCAACCAGTCGGACCAGGTTGGCCGCAACCTGCTGCACCACACGCTGGTGGGGGCCGAGATCTGGGTCGACGAGCCGATCGACGGCCATATGGGCTATGTCGCCTCGCTGATCAGCCGGCAATTCGCCGAGACCGATGTCGGCCGCGGCTTCGTCAACGGCTTCAACTTCAACTGCCTGACCAGCACCTCGGCCGCCGCCGAGGTCGCCGCGGGCTGGATCACCGAGACGCGCGCACCCTGGGGCCGCGACCACCATCGCTGGTTCGAGCGCCATTTCGGCCACGGCATCGGCATCTACGCCATCGGCGACGACCTGCCGAACCCGGAGAACCGCGTCGCCCTCGACCCCGTGAAGCGCGACGCCGACGGCATCCCGGTCGCGACCATGCACTACCTGCCGGGCGAGAACGACCGGCGGATGATGAACTACATGCTCGACCGGCTGGTCGACATCGGCACCGCGGCCGGCGCCTTCGAGGTGAAGCTGCAGGATTATCGCGACAAGGACGGCGTCTACCGCACCCCGGCCTGGCACATGATCGGCACCTGCCGCATGGGCAGCGACCCCGAGACCTCGGTGGTGAACCAATGGCACCAGAGCTGGGACGTGCCGAACCTGTTCATCGTCGACGGCAGCGTCCTGGCCACCGGCGGCGTGGTCAACCCGACCCCGACGATTTCGGCCCTGGCCTTGCGGGCGGCGACCCATATCCGCGACAATTTCCGCGAGCTGAAGGGCGCGACCCGGCCGATGGCGGCCTAGGCCCGAAGGAGTCCGATCGATGCTGCAGCCGCCGCCGGCCGAGCCGGGCATGCGCGAGGAGGAGGTCGACACCCCGGCCCTGATCCTCGACCTCGATGCCTTCGAGGCCAATCTCGACCACATGGCCGGGCTGGCCGCGGCGGCCGGGGTCAGGCTGCGACCGCACGCCAAGACCCACAAATCGCCGGTCATCGCCCATCTGCAGCTGGCGCGCGGTGCCGTCGGCCAATGCACCCAGAAGGTGGCGGAGGCCGAGGTCCTGGCCTGGGGCGGTGTGCCGGACATCCTGGTCAGCAACGAGGTGGTGTCCCCTCGCAAGCTGGCGCGGCTGGCGGCGCTGGCCCGGATCACGCGGGTCGCCGTCTGCGCCGACCATCCGGACGGCATCGCGGTGATCGAGTCCGCGGCGGAGGCGGCCGGCACGCGGCTGAGCGTGCTGGTCGAGATCGATGTCGGCACCGGCCGCTGCGGCGTG
>NZ_JANX01000193.1 GCF_000767795.1 Inquilinus limosus MP06
GGCGCGCTGGGCGAGCAGGTCCGCTACGCCCCGGCGCCGGTGGCCCGGCTGGGCACCCGGCCGAAGACGGCACCCCATGGCGATGCACCGCTGCCGGACAGGACGGGATCCGGCGTCCCACCGACCCGCACCGGCAGGTGATCGCCTGACGGCCGCGGCGCGCCGGCTTCACCGCCGACGCGCCGCGGTTTCTCCTAAAGAGCAGATGCTGGGCGTCTTGGCTGATTGCCTTTCCCGCCTGGCGGGAGAGGCAACCAGAGCGCGCCCAGGAACCTGCGGATCGGGCCGGTTGCCGAGCACGCTGGGATCTGCCATCGTTATATTCAGAAGAATATATCGTCGGGAGTCTCGGCGTGCCAACCTTGTCGGTTTTCGCGAATCCGCTCCTGCCGGCCCAGGCATCGTCTCCGCTGGCCATTCCGCATCCGCCCGCGGCGACCGAGCCGGACGACCTTCGTCTCCCGGCCAAGGGCCGTGACCGGATCTGGGAGCTGTCGCCGAACCTGCACTGCTCAGTGATCGGCACCTGCCTGTCGACCGGCGACCTGCGTCAGCTTTTCGGCAAGCTAAACGAGCCGGATGCGCGCACCGCCTCCGACCATGTGCTGCACGGCCGGGCGGTGCGGGTGGCCGGGCAGAAGGAGATCGCCGGCAAGCTGCTGAACAAGCTGCTCGACAAGCGGCACGAGGCCGCGATCAGGCGCTTCGCCAAGGCGCGCACGGCGGCAGAGGTGCGAACGCTGTGGCAGGAGGCGCTGGAGCGCGGCGACATCCCCGGCGCCTATTGGGCGGTGCTGAGCCACCCCGCCACCGACGGGCCGCTGGTGCAGGAGGTGTATGGCGAGGTGCACATGCTGTCGCATCTCGTCGGCATGTCGAACCGCGCCGACATCGCCCGGCTGCGGCATCTGGAGCAGGAGCTCGGCGCCCGCGACGAAAAGATCGCGCGGCAGGAGGAGCGGCTGCTGCTTCTGGGCGCCGAGCGCGATGCCCTGGGCCGGCGGGTGGCGGAGCTGGAGCAGGCCGCCCGCCGCCAGGCCGCGGCCCCCGCCCTGGTGAAGGACGAGGCGCTGCGCAGGCGCTTGGCCGATGAGCAGGCGCGTTCGGCCTTGCTGGCCGAGCGGCTGGCGGCACAGAACGAGGCCGTCGCCACGCTGACCGGGCGGGCGGAGCAGGCCGAAGGCCAGGCCGCGGCGCTGCGCGACGAGATCGCCGCGCTGGAGGCCACGCTGGCCGAGCCGGCCGCGGAGGCCGGCGACATGCCCGGGCCGACGCCGGCGCTGCGGGGGCGGACGCTGCTCTATGTCGGCGGCCGGCCGAAGCAGGTCGACCAGCTGCGGGCGCTCACCGCGCGCTTCGGCGGCGTGCTGCTGAGCCATGACGGCGGCGTCGAGGACAGCCCGACGCTGCTGCCGGGCCTGGTCAGCCAGGCCGATGCCGCCTTATTCCCGGTCGACTGCGTCAGCCACCACGCGGCCGGCCAGGTGAAGCGCCTGTGCCGCGAGGCCGAAAAGCCGTTCGTGCCGCTGCGCACGTCGAGCCTGGCCAGCTTCGCCGCCGCTGTGGGGACGATGGGCCGCGCCGCGGCGGAGTAAGGCCTGCGCGGCGTCTCGGGGCCTCTTCCAGAAATCCAGACACCGTCATTGCGAGCGCAGCGAAGCAATCCAGGGGGCCGCTCGCACTGGATTGCTTCGTCGGCTTTGCCTCCTCGCAATGACGGCGAGGGGTGGGTGATTCCGAAAGGGCGTGATCGGACGACCTGCCCCGCCCGGCCTCACCCGGCCCTAGTCGAGGTACCCCTTGCCCTTGAGCCAGGCCTTGAGCCCTGCCTTGCTGTCCGGCTTGACATGCCAGGCGAAGCCGTTCTCGTGCATCAGCGTCTGCTGCTTCGGGTCATACCAGAGCGGATCCTGGCTCGGCACCGAGCCAGGGCCGATCGGGCCGTCGACCTTCTTCTGCGGCGCCCACCAGCGGTCGCCATCCCAGTGCATCTTCGTCGCCGAATCCTCGTAGCGCTTGGTCTCGCCGTTGTAGGTGACGCCGGGATATTTCGAGAGATCGGCCTTGGTCGGGTCGGGTGGCAGCTCGAGATATTTGAGGTCGTCCTGGCTATCCGCCAGCTTGCCGTCCTTGCCCGTCATGTCCTTGACGGTCTTGGCCACCTCCTCCGCCTGGTCCGGCGTCCAGCCGTTGAAGATCGCGCCGAGGCGGGCCCGCGTGTAGTCGAGATCGCTGTAGGCGCCGGTCAGCACATTGCCGGCGCTGCGGGTCAGCTCGTCGCCGCCCATCAGGTGCTCGTCGCCGGGGAAGACCGTCTGCAGGATGCCGAGCAGGCCCTCGTCCAGCAGGTCGTTGTGGTCGGCCAGCACCTCCGCCACCTTGCGGTCCTTGACGCCGTACAGCACCTGGATGGCGTCGGCATCCGCCTTGTCGTAGGTGTGCGCGGCGTTGTAGGCGCTGCGGCCCTGGACGATGCCGGCGCCCGCCACCTGCAGCACCGCCGCCACGCCGCTGACCTTCAGCGGGCCGAGGGCGGTGATGAGCCGGCCGAGAGCCGTATCGGCGATCGCCCCGCTCGACAAGGTGGTGCTGGCGGAGGCGGCGAAGATCGCATCGCTGACCGTGGCCGTGGCGTAGCCGGCCGTCTTCACGAAATCCTGCTTGGTGCCGGCCAGGCCGAAGCCGTTCATGACGGCGTTGCTCAGATCGGCGCCGACATAGAGCACGTCGACCCCGCCGCCGCGCAGCCGGTCCAGCGCCCCGAGGGACTTGCCCCAGAGCGCCTTCTGCGCCGGGCCGAGATTGCTGCCGGCGACCCGGGCCTGGGCGCCCTTCAGCCGGGTCTCCAGGCTGCCCGGCACGCTCGCATCCTTGCCCGTCAGGATCTCCCGGGCGTTCGGCAGCAGCGCCGTCTGCGCAGCGTTGAGCATCATCATCGTGTGCGGCAGGTAGTAGACGAGGTCGGCCGGCGACCCGTCGAGGGCCCCGAGGTTGCGGCCGAACAGGATGGCGCTGCCGCCGCCGGAGAGGCGGGTGATGGCGTTGGTGCCGATGTTCAGCCGGTCGGCATTCGCCATCTGCCGCTTTTCGGCGTCGGTCGGCTTCGCCCGCCCGGCGATGATGTCCTCCAGCCGTGCCTGCCCCATGCTGGCCTTCAGCCCGTTGAAGAACTTGGCAAAGTCTTCATTGGGGTTCACCGTGGCGCCCCCCTTGACGTATTTCTGCAGGGCGTCGATCTCGGCCCGGCTGGCCACGGCATCGCCGCGGAGAATCGCCTGGTAGCGATTCTCCGCCATGGCCTTGTTGATGTCCTTGACGCCGCCCTTCATGGTCTCGACCACCGCGAAGGTGGCCAGGGCGCGGGTCGCCCGCTGGACCCAGATGGTGCCCGTGGCCGCCGGATCGGTGGTCGAGGCGTTGGCGTAGGGATCGGCCTTGGTCTTGGGCAGCTCCGGCAGCCCGTCCATCGCCTCCTTCATCGACTTCGACTTGGTCAGCATGATCCCGGTGCCGAAGAGCTGCGGGACCGGCGCCTCGGTGTCGAAGCCGTCGACCTTCTTCAGGTCGCCCTTGTACAGGTTGAGCGCGAGCTGGATGCTTTCCTGCCGCTCCCATTGCGGCAGCTTCTTCTCGCCCTCCTTGGTGAGATCCCGCGCCTTCTGCTCGTTCCCCGGCAGCTTGTCGATGGCCTCCATATCGCGCGCCAGCTGGTCCGCCGCGGGGATCGGGTCGTCGCCCTTCACCCCGCCCCAGCCGCTGAGGCCGTGATAAAGCTCGTTGTAGAGCGTGTTGATCTTGTCGTCCTGCTTGGTCGCGGCGGCGTCGAACTGCTCGATGCTGCGCCGCACCGCCCATTGGGCGTTCGAGTTCTGCGACAGGTAATCGTTCCAGCCGAGCTCGCCCTTCCCCTCGAGCTCCGACCGCCTGTCGGCGCCGAGGGTCGCGGTCCGTGCGGCGATGGCGGTCAGCAGCGAGGTGCCGGAGCCTTCTGTGTCCTCGCGGCTCATGAAGCTGAAGAACTGCTGCTCGTGCAGCAGGTTGAGGTGGTCCCCCGGCAGGTCGCCGTTCATCTTGTCGACGATGCGGGCGGCCACGTGGTCGACGAAGGCCTTGCCGGCGCCGGCCTTGTCGCCGTCGTTGTAGAGGATGGTCTGGCAGGAGGCGCCGAGGTCGATCATGGCCTGCATCTGGGCCCGCCGGTCGTCGCCCGTGGCCTTCGATCCGGCGATCGCGTCGATCGACTGGTCGACCAGCCCCTGGACCCGTGGGTCGGAGGCCAGCAGCGACCCGCTGCCCGGCAGGCTGTCCTTGGTGTCGGTCTTCTCGCGCAGCTTGGCCAGGAAGGCCTTGGCGCCGTCGGTGCCGCCCTTGCCCCAGGCGGCCTGCAGCTCCCGCACCGGGCGCTCGACCCGCAGCTCTTGGACCGCCTGCTTGGTCCCTTCCTGGACGGCGGCCAGATACTGCTTCTCGTCGCCGCCGACATAGGCCTGGTAGATGCCCGCCCGCTTGGTCAGGGCCGTGATCTTCGCCGCCTCCGGCCCCTCCGTGCCGTCGGCGAGGGCAACGAGCTGCCGCTTGGTCTCGGCCGTCACCGCGGCATAGTCGCCGCGGTCGCCCGCCTCGGCGATCTTGCCCAGCTGGTCGGGGGTCCGGCCATCGGCCTTCCACGACCGCTCCTTCATCTCGCGCACCTGGTTCAGGGCGTCGAGGAAGACCGGGTCGTTCGGGGCGCGCTCGGCGATCGGGGCCACCAGCGGGCTGAACTCGCCGCCCTCGAGCTTGCCGTCGCCATTGGCGTCGCGGCCGAAGCTGGGCGCGCCCTGGCCCTGCGAGGCGTGGTCGACCTCCTGCGCGATGGCGACGACCAGGTCGTCCTTCGCCTTGTCCCGCTCCGCCTCGCTCTTCTTCGGGTCGCTGGCTGTCGCAAGCGCCTTGCGCTGGTCCTCGAGCAGGCCGAGCCGAGCCGAATCGAGGACATAGACCTTGTCGCAGGCCTCGAGCCCCTGGTCGATGTCGGCCGGCGCGCCCGGCCGGTTGCCGAAGGCCTTCGGGTCGAGCTGGGGCGTGGCCGCCAGCTGGTCGTGCAGGGCCTTGTTGTCCTTCGGGTCGACACCCTCCTGCGCATAAATCCGGAACGGCCACACCCCCGTCTCGACCTTGCGCTCGACGATCCCGGCCGGCGCGCTGTTCCAGGGATAGACCGGCGGCGCCTCCACCGGCTGCGCGGGTGGCGTGGCGGGCGCCTCGTCCTTGGCGCGCTGCACCGACTGGTTGAACTGGTCCGCGCTCGGGGTCCGCTTGGCGACGGCGGGGCGAGTCTGCGCGACTCCGGACAGGGCATCCCTGAAGCTCAGGCCCATGATCGCCTTCCCCCTCGGCTGTGACGCATTCTTGAAACTCTTGTGACAGGGAAGGCTACGGATGGAATTCCCATCCCGTCAACCGGAACCTAATCGATGGGGATCACCCGCCCGGCACCACCCGGTCGCTCTCGCGCGGCACCAGCTCCAGCGGCCAGAGATCCTGCACCAGACCGTCATAGGATTCGGCATGGCCGGGCATGGTGGCCAGCAGCGCCTCCGCCAGCTTCACGCCGAGGTCGTGCAGCGACAGCCGGAAGCAGGTCAGCGCCGGCGACAGGAAGCGGCTGGCCGGGCTATCAATCATGCCGCCGATGATGGCGATGTCCCGGCCCGGCCGTACCCCTGCCTCGTTCAGCCGACGGTAGACGCCGACCGCCATCCGCTCATTGGCCACCAGCAGCGCCGTCGGCAGCGGTCCCTGCTCCAGGAAGCCTGAGGCCAGGCGATAGCCGCCGGCCTCGGTCATCTCCTCGGTCCGCACCAGCGATTCGTCGAAGGCGATGTCGTGCCGCGCCAGGGCCCGGCGCCAGCCATCCAGCAGGATATGGGCGTGCATCAGGTCGTGGCCGTTGTTGGCCAGGCCGATGCGGCGGTGGCCGAAACCGACGAAGCGGTCGACCGCGACATCCGCCGCCTGCTCGAAGTTCAGGTCCAGCCAGGGATGCTCGCCGCCGGACAGGCTGCGGCCCAGCGCGGCGAAGGGGAAGCGGCGGTCGAGCAGATAGTCGAGGCGCGGGTCGACCCGCCGGGTCCAGGGCAACAGGATGCCGTCGGCCAGGCGCCGCTCCACCACCCGGCGCAGCTGCGCCTCCTGGTCGCCATCCGGCGTGTTCAGCAGCACGATCAGGTCCAGCCCGTGTCGGCCCAGCGCCTGCTGCACGCCGCCGAACAGCCCCATGAAGAACGGCTCGCCATACAGCTCGGCCCCGCTATAGGTCTGCAGCATGAAGGCGATGGCGTTGGTCGACCCCTGGCGCAGGGCGCGGCCGGACTGGTTCGGTGAATAGCCGAGCTCGGCCGCCGCCTCCAGCACCCGGCGCCGGGTCTCCGGATTGACGTCGCCGCGGCCATTGAGGGCGCGGGAGACCGTCCCGATCGAGATGTTCAGGTGCTTGGCAAGCTCGCGGATCCCCACGCGGTCCCTCCCTTCCGGCGGGCGACAGAGTGCAACCGATGCGAGGCCGGCGCCACAAGCCGATTGACAGGATGAATTGTCCGATCTCATTATCCGAAACACTATCGTAAACGTTTACGGCGACACAATCATACAAAGCGCCGAAGCGACGGGAGCGAAGCCAAGTGCGAGCCGTCCTTGCCGGATGCGGCGCCATGAGCCGGGCCTGGCTCGAAGCCGCCCGCCAGATCGAGGGGCTGGAGGTGGTCGGCCTGGCCGATCTCGACCCCGCCCGCGCACGGGGTCGCGCCGACGAGTTCGGGCTGGCCGGCGCCGAGACCGGCTCCGATGTGCCGGCCCTGCTGGACCGGCTGAAGCCCGACATCCTGTTCGACGTGGTCGTTCCGGCCGCCCGGCGCGAGGTGGTGCTGGCTGGCCTCGCCCGCGGCTGCCACGTGCTGAGCGAAAAGCCGATGGCCGACAGCCTGGACGCCGCGCGCGAGCTGGTGGCGGCGGCGAAGGCGGCCGGGCGGCTGCACGCGGCGGTGCAGAACCGGCGCTATCACCCCGGCATCCGCCGGCTGCAGCGGGCCGCGTCCGGCGGCCTGATCGGCGACATCACCGGCGTGCATTGCGATTTCTTCGTCGGGCCGCATTTCGGCGGCTTCCGCGAGGAGATGCAGCATGTGCTGCTGCTGGACATGGCGATCCACACGCTGGACGCCGCCCGCCTCGTCGCCGGCCGCCGCCCCCTGGCCGTCTATTGCCATGAGAGCAACCCGGCCGGGTCCTGGTACGCCCATGGCGCCAGCGCCAATGCCATCTTCGAGCTGGAGGGCGGCGCCGTCCTGACCTATCGCGGCAGCTGGTGCGCCGAGGGGCTGCGCACGAGTTGGGAAAGCCAGTGGCGCCTGACCGGAACCAAGGGCAGCCTGAGCTGGGACGGCGCCGAGGGCTTCCACGCCGAGGTGGCGAGCGGCCGGCGCGATGGGCTGTTCTTCGAGCCCGAAATCGTCGAGGTGCCGCCGTCCGACCCGGCAGACCGGACAGGCGGCCATCTCGGTGTCATCCGCGATTTCGTCGACGCGATCCGCACGGGCACCGAGCCCGAGACGGTCGGCCACCAGAACTTCCACAGCCTCGCCATGGTCTTCGGCGCGATCGAGAGCGCGCGCCAGGGCCGCCGCGTGGCCATCCAGACGATCGAGGAACCATGACCAGCAGCGCCAAGTCCCCGAGGACGAACCACCAGGACATCCGCATCGGCACCATGGTGCGCGCCAATGGCGACGACCCGGCCGGCTATGTCCGCCAGATCATCGCCCATGGCTTCGAGAGCATCGAGCCGTTCTTCTGGCAGACGCTGGGCGGCAAGGACATCCCCCGCCTGGCCGGCCAGATCCGCGAGGCGATCGGAGACAGCGGCGTCACCGTCGGCGCGCTGGGCATCTTCGGCAACCCGCTGGAGGACCAGGCGCAGGACCGCGAGACCCTGGCGGGGTGGGAGGCGCTGATCGACAACGCCCATCTGTTCGGCACCGACATCATCGCGGGATTCACCGGCCGGGTGCGCGGCCGGCCGCTGGAGGAGAGCCTGCCGCGGTTCAAGGAGGTGTTCGGCCGGCTGGCGAAGCGCGCCGCCGACAAGGGCGTGCGCCTGGCCTTCGAGAACTGCCCGATGGAGGGCAGCTGGAAGACCGGCGACTGGAACATCGCCCACAATCCCGCCGCCTGGGAGCTGATGTTCGACGCCCTGCCGGACGAGAATCTCGGCCTGGAATGGGAGCCCTGCCATCAGCTGTACTACCTGATCGACCCGGTGCCGCAGATCCGGCGCTGGGCGCCGAAGATCTTCCACGTCCATGGCAAGGACGCGACCGTCCGCTGGGACGTGGTCAAGGAGCACGGCGTCCACGGCAAGGTCCCCTTCGCCTTCCACCGCACCCCCGGCTTCGGCGACACCGACTGGACCCGGGTGATCACCGAGCTGCGGCTGGGCGGCTTCCGCGGGTCGATCGATATCGAGGGCTGGCACGACCCGGTCTATCGCGACGACCTGGAGATGACCGGCCAGGTCGAGGGCCTGCGCTACCTGCAGCGCTGCCGCGGCGGGGCGTTCGTCGCCAATCCGCAATAGACGCGAACAACCAACCAACACAGTGGAGGAAGCTCATGTCCAGGACCCTGCGATTGCTGTTGGGAACCGCCGCCCTTCTCGCCTCCACCGCCCTCGCCCGGGCCGAGCCGGTGACGCTGGAGGTCTGGACCCATGACGACGAGGGCGAGTTCACCTATGTGCTGGCCAGGGAGTTCGCGGCCCAGCACCCGGACATCAAGGTCAACATCAAGCACGTCAACTTCGCCGATGTGGTGAACGACTCGATGCGGGCCTATGCCGCCGGGTCGGCCCCCGACGTGATCGGCATCGACAACCCCGAGACCGCGATGTTCGCCGCCCGCGGCGTGCTGCTGGACCTGACGCCCTATGTCGAGCAGTCGCAGGTGATCAAGGCCGACGCCTTCTACCCCGGCCCGCGCAACTCCTCGACCTGGGACGGCAAGCTGTTCGCCATCCCGCGCGCCTCCAACACCCTGGCCCTCTACTACAACGCCGACATGTTCAAGGCCGCCGGCCTCGACCCCGACAAGCCGCCGCAGACCTGGGACGAGCTGTACCAGGTGGCGAAAAAGCTGACCGACCCGGCGAAGAACGTCTACGGCCTCGCCTTCTCCGCCATCGGCACGGAAGAAGGCACGTTCCAGTTCCTGCCCTTCATCCAGAGTGCCGGCGCCGACTATGACAGCGTCGGGTCGGACGGCGCGGTGCGGGCGCTGGAATTCTGGCAGAAGCTGCTGGATGAGAAGCTGGCCTCGCCCGACACGCTGATCCGCGGCCAGCACGATTCGGCCGGCACCTTCAACGCCGGCAGCGCCGCCATGGTCATCTCCGGCCCCTGGGAGCTGCCGGACATGGCGAAGCAGGCCAAGTTCGACTATCGCGTCGCACTGTTCCCGGTCGAGAAGCAGGGCAGCCAGCGCGCCTCGGCCCTCGGCGACTTCAACAACGTGATCTTCAAGACCTCCAAGCACCCGAAGGAGGCGTTCATGCTGCTGGAGTACATCTATTCGCAGAACCACCGGATCTGGAACGAGTTCGGCCTGCTGCCGCCGGTCCAGAACGCCAAGGCCGATTCGCCGAAATGGCCGCAGGCCTATGCCGTGTTCACCGAGCAGATGCAGTACGCCCGGCCGCGCGGCCCGAACCCGGACTGGCCGAAGATCTCGAAGGCGATCCAGGCCGCGATCCAGTCGACGCTGACCCACCAAAGCGACGCCAGGACGGCGCTGCAGACGGCACAGGCGACGATCGACCGCGTGCTGAAGAAGTAAGCTGAAGACGTGAGGCGGAGCACCGCCATCCCCGCAACAACGAGTCCCCCCTCCCCCCGCGGGAGGGGGGCAGGGGGAGGGGTTGTCGATGACGAGCACCCGAACCGACCAATCGATGACCGATCGTTCGGTCAATTTCCAGCCGACAGCTCCAGCGGCGCGAGC
>NZ_JANX01000194.1 GCF_000767795.1 Inquilinus limosus MP06
GAGCGCGGCCAGCAGGCGCAGCGCCGCCGCGGCCTTGGCCGCGGGCGACCGGGCGCCGAGCAGCATGGCAGCGTATTTTCGGCGCGTCGTCCCCCGTCGGTCAGGGCTCGGGCGAACCAGATCACCGCCTCGGTTTCGTCGCGGGCCACGCCGCGGCCGGTCTCATAGGCGATGCCCAGCTCGTTCTGCGCCTCGGCGTCGCCCTTGTCGGCGGCGATGCGGAACCAGCGCAGCGCCTGGCCGTCATCCTGGATCACGCCGCGCCCGGCCTGGAAGCACCGGCCGAGGCTGCGGGCGGCCTCGGCATTGCCCTTGTCGGCGGCGAGGCGATACAAGCGGATGGCCTTGAGATCGCTCCGCGCCACGCCGCGGCCCTGCTCGTACATCCGGCCGAGGCGAAGCTGCGAATAGGCATAGCCCCGCTCGGCCGAGCGGCGGTACCAGCGCGCCGCTTCGGCATCGTCATCGGGCACGCCGCGGCCGCGCTCATACATCCAGCCGAGATCGGCCTCAGCGCGGGCGAAATCCTGGTCGGCGGCCAGGCGGTACCAGCGCACCGCCTCCGCATCGTCGCGGGCCACGCCCTGGCCGTCGCGGTAGAGGTCGCCGAGATCGGTCTGCGCCCGCGCCAGGCCCTGGTCGGCGGCCAGGCGATAGAGGCGGGCCGCCTCGGCATCGTCATCGGGCACGCCGCGGCCGCGTTCATACATCCAGGCGAGATTGGCCTGGGCGCGGGCCAGGCCTTGGTCGGCCGCCAGGCGATACCAGCGCACCGCCTCCGCATCGTCGCGCGCCACGCCCTGGCCGTCACGGTAGAGGTCGCCCAGATTGGTCTGCGCCCGTGCCAGGCCCTGATCCGCGGCCAGGCGGTAGAGGCGGGCGGCCTCGGCATCGTCCTTGGCCACGCCCCGGCCGCTCTCATACAGCCAGCCGAGATTGCTCTGGGCGTGCAGGTAGCCCTGGTCGGCGGCCAAGCGGTACCAGCGCGCCGCCTCGGCATCATCCGCGGGCACGCCCTGGCCGAGCTCGTACAGGATGCCGATGTTGTTCTGCGCCTCGGCATAATCCTGCTTGGCGGCCAGGCGGTACCAGCGCATCGCCTTGGCGTCGTTCTCCGGCACGCCGCGCCCGGAATCGTACATCGCGCCGAGCTCAGCCTCGGCCCGGGCATAGCCCTGCGCCGCCGCCAGGCGGTACCAGCGCACCGCCTCGGCCGGATCCTTCGGAACGCCATGGCCCGCGTCGTACATGAAGGCCAGGTTGGTCTGCGCCCGGGCCAGCCCCTGCTCGGCGGCGAGGCGGTAGAGGCGCACGGCCTCGGTCTCGTCCTCCGCCGTGCCGCGGCCGACCTCGGTCATCCAGCCGAGATTGGTCTGGGCCTCGGCATTGCCCTGCTCGGCGGCCAGGCGGTACAGGCGCACCGCCTCGGCGTCGTCCTGCGGCACGCCGTGGCCGAAATAGTACAGCGACCCCAGCAGGCGCCGGCCGACGGCGGATCCGGCGTCGGCCGCGCGGCCGTACCAATAGGCCGCGGCGGCATAGTCCTGGCCGGCGCCCCGGCCATTCTCCAGCATGTAGCCAAGGCTGGTCTGGGCCGGGATGTAGCCCTGTTCGGCGGCCAGCCGGTACAGCCGGACCGCCGCGGCCTCGTTGCGGCCGACGCCGCGCCCGTCCTGGTACATGTAGCCCAGATAGGTCTGGCCGCGATCATCGCCCTGGGCGGCCGACAGGCGGTACCAGCGCACCGCCTCGGCATCGTCGCGAGCCACCCCGAGGCCGTCCCGGTACATGTCGCCGAGATAGGCCTGGCCGCGGGCGCTGCCCCGCTCGGCGGCCCGCCGGTACCAGCGGGCGGCTTCGGCCGGGTCCCGGTCGACGCCGTCACCCGCCTCGTAGCGATAGCCGAGCCGGATCTGCGCCTCGGCATCTCCGGATTCGGCGGTCAGGCGCAGCGCCCGCAGCGCCGCCTCGGGCCCGGTCTCGATGATCGCCAGGATGTCGTCGGAAGGATCCGGCGCCGCCGGGACGGCGGTCGACGGAGAAGCCAGGGCCGCCGGCGCCGCCAGCACGAACCCCAGCACGAAGCCATGAATGCGCATCTGAAATGAGTGTGTGAGAAATTCCCCCTGCTCGCATCCATCCTCATCGAAACCGGCCCCGCTGTCGATGGGCGATCGCGGCGGGGCCGGTGCTGGATGAATAGCACACCACTCACCGCCATCCTCGGGCTTGGCCCGGCAATCCAGGGGCCATTGAGAGCGGCTCTTGAAAGCCCCTGGATCCTCGGGTCAAGCCCGGGGATGACAAACGGAGAGACGACCGAAGTGGTCCTGCCCCTACGCCTTCCCGCCCGGTGCGCTGTCCGCCCAGCGGGCCATCAGGGTATTGGACGGCAGGCCCTCATCGACCAGCTTCCTCGCGGTCTCCACCCCGGCCACCGGCAGGCCCTTGGGGTCGAGCAGGCCGATCTGCACCAGCACCGACGCCTGGTCCCAGTAGATGTGCTCGTTGTACAGCTTGTCGCCGCGGAAGCGGACGATCGCGACCAGCGGGATCTCGACATACCGCCCGGTCGGCGGGATGCCGGGCAGCATCCAGTCGATCTCGACGTCATGGGTGAAGCAGAACAGCATCTCGTCGACCAGCCGGTCGACCCCGACGGTGCGGCTGATCGGGACCAGCCTGGTGTCGGCCGGCGTCTTCGGGATGAAGTGGTTGGCGTAGAAGCGGTACAAATCGTCCTGGCCGACGCCGCCGGTCATGGTCGGGATATGGTTGACATAGGGCTGCGCCACCATCGTCGCCATGGTGGCGCGGGCGTCGCGGGTGGCGAATTCCAGTTCTGTGTGCCGCTCCCACAGCGCCGGCAGATCGTAATGCGGCCCCAGCGCGGCGCGGAGCACGGCCAGGCTGCGGGAATGGGCCATCAGCGAGGCCGGCTTGTCGTAGGCCGCCCGGTCCGGCACGTTGAAGCCGTGATCGGCGCCCGGATAGACGAAGAGCTGGACGTCGTCGCGGCCGGCGAAGGCGGCGGCGATGGCCTCGCGCACCGGCGGCGGCAGGTGACGGTCCTTCTCGGGGATATGGAACACCATCGGGCAGCGAACCGCGCCGGCCTCGCCCAGCAGCGGCTCCATCCCGGTGCCGTAATAGCTGACCGCGGCGTCGACCTGGTGGCGCACGGCGGTCAGATAGGCCAGGCGCCCGCCCAGGCAGAAGCCCAGCGCGCCGATCTTGCCGCGGCATTCCGGCAGCCGCCGCAGCGCCGCCAGGGCGGCGCCGCAATCGGCCACGGCGCGGTCGATGTCCAGCCGGCCCAGCAACTCGCGGGCGCGGGCGACATCGGCCTCGCCATAGCCCAAGTCGACCTTCGCCTCCAGCCGCCAGAACAGGTCCGGCGCCAGCACGACGTAGCCTTCCTCGGCATAGAGATCGGCGACGGCACGGAGATGGGCGTTGACGCCGAAGATCTCCTGCAGCAGCAGGATGCCGGGGCCGCTGCCGCTCTCCGGCACCGCCAGATAGCCCTGGAACCGGCCGCCGTCATCGGCCGGGATGTCGATCCATCTGCTGGTCATGGCCCTGCTCTCCGCTGGCTCCGGAAGCGGCCGGGCGCCCGGCCGGGGCGTCTTGGCGTCGGGGGCTGCGCGGTCCGCGGTTATACTTTAAACTTAAAGCAGATCGGGCGGCCAAGGCCCGTGTGCAGGATTGACGCAGAATGATCGATGCCGAGACCGCCGTCGCCGACCGGCCCAAGGACCACCGCGTCGAGCTGCGGCTGTGGTTGCGGCTTTTGACCTGCACCACGATGATCGAGCGCGAGGTCCGGCGCCGCCTGGCCGAGAGCTTCGACACCACCCTGCCGCGCTTCGACCTGATGGCGCAGCTGTACAAGATGCGCCAGGGCCTGACCCTGGGCGAGCTCAGCCAGCGGCTGATGGTGTCGAACGGCAACATGACCGGGCTGGTCGAGCGGCTGGTCGAGAACGGGCTGGTGGCGCGCGAGCAGTCGCGGGAAGACCGGCGCAAGCACGTCATCCGCCTCACGGAGGAGGGGGAGCGCCAGTTCGCCGCCATGGCCGCGGCGCATGGCGACTGGGTGGCCGAGATGACGGCGGGCCTCGAGACCGGGGAGATCGAGCGGCTGATGGATCTGCTGGGCCGCACCAAGACTTCGGTGGCCGAGGCGACCCGCCCGCGAGGGCGAGGCAAGGCCGAATAGCCTCGCCCCGCCCGTCCGGTCAGGCGGTGTGCGCCACCCGCGGCGCCGCCACCAGGTTGACCAGCACCGCGACCACGATGTTGGCGGCCAGGGCCAGCAGGCCGGCATAGACCGTGACCGTGCTGCCGCCGATGCTCAGCGCATGCAGCGGCTTCAGCCCGTCGGACCAGACGACGAAGCTGCCGCCGAAGAAGCCGACGGCCCAGCCGGCGAACAGCGCCGGGGCCCGGAACCAGCCGACATAGAGGCCGAACACCAGCGCCGGCAGGGTCTGCAGGATCCAGACGCCCCCCAGCAACTGCAGGTCCAGCGCGAACTGGGTCGGCAGGAACACGATCACCAGCAGCGCCCCGACCTTGACCACCAGCGAGGTGACCTTGGCCACCTGCGCCTCCCCGGCATGGCTCACGCCCGGGTCGACATAGGCCTTCCAGAAGTTGCGGGTGAACAGGTTGGCGGCGCCGATGCTCATCACCGCCGCGGGCACCAGGGCGCCGATGGCGATGGCGGCGAAGGCGAAGCCGGCGAACCAGCTCGGGAACAGTGTCTGGAACAGCGCCGGCACGATGTCGTTCGGGCTGGCCACCTGCAGGTGCGCGGCATGGCCCATATAGCCGAGCAGGGCCAGGAGGCCGAGCAGCAGCGTGTAGGCCGGCAGCAGCGCTGCGTTCTTGCGGATGGTGTTGGCGCTGGCCGAGGCGAAGATGCCGGTCAGGGTGTGGGGATACATGAAGGCGGCGAGGGCCGAGCCCAGCGCCAACGTGGCATAGGCCACCATCTGGTTGCCGCCCAGCAGCAGGCCGCCCGCGCCCTTGGCCTGGAAGGCCTGGTCGGCCGCCTGGAATACGGCGCCGTAGCCGCCCAGCTCCCACGGGATCAGCGCCACCGCGGCCAGCACCGCGATGTAGATCATGATGTCCTTGACGAAGGCGATCAGCGCCGGCGCCCGCAGGCCCGCGGAATAGGTGTACAGCGCCAGGATGACGAAGGCGATCGCCAGCGGCAGCTCTCCGGTCAGGCCCAGCGCCTTGATCACCGCGGCCATGCCGACCAGCTGCAGCGCGATATAGGGCATCACGGCGAGGACGCCGGTGATGGCCACCGCCAGCTCCAGGCCGCGCGAGCCGTACTGGCCGAACACCACGTCGCCCGCGGTGACATATCCGTGCTCCTTCGCCCGCTTCCACAGCTTCGGCATCACAAGGAAGACGAAGGGGTAGACGATGATGGTGTAGGGCAGGGCGAAGAAGCCGTAGGCGCCGACGGCATAGACCAGCGCCGGCACCGCGATCACGGTGTAGGCGGTGTAGAAGTCGCCGCCGACCAGGAACCAGGTGACCCAGGTGCCGAATTTCCGGCCGCCCAGCCCCCATTCGTCGATATGGGCCAGCGTCTCGCCCCGCTTCCAGCGGGCGGCCATGAAGCCCATGACCGTGACCAGGATGAAGAAGAAGGCAAAGACCGCGAGCGCGACGACGTCCAGCTCAGTCGTCATGGCGCACGCTCCGATAAGCGATCCAAATGATCAGCGCGGTCAGCGGCACCCAGGCGAACTGGTACCAATAGAAGAACGGGAAGCCCAGGATCTCCGGCTCCCGCGCATTGTAGAACGGCACCCACAGGAGCCCGATATAGGGCAGGAGCAGCAGCCACAGGATCGGCCGCCGTGAACGCTCTGGCATGGCAATTCCCTTCCATCGCGGGGCCGGATCCCCCGGCCCGAGTCTCCGTCGGCGTCCCCGGGCAGGTTTAGCAGGAATGAACGCGGGGCGGTAAAGTCGCGGATGGGGCGTCTCAGGACTTCAGCCGGTACCCGGTCCTGAAGATCCAGGCGACGATGGCGAGGCAGACCGCCAGGAAGGCCACGGTCATGCCCAGGCTGACGGCGACGTTCACGTCGGCCACGCCGTAGAAGCTCCAGCGGAAGCCGCTGATCAGGTAGACCACCGGGTTGAACAGCGCCACGGTCTGCCAGAAGGGCGGCAGCATGGTGATCGAATAGAAGCTGCCGCCCAGAAAGGTCAGCGGCGTGATGATCAGGAGCGGGATCACCTGCAGCTTCTCGAACCCGTCGGCCCAGATGCCGATGATGAAGCCGAACAGGCTGAAGGTGACGGCGGTCAGCAGCAGGAACACTACCATCCAGACCGGGTGCACCACCTGCAGCGGCACGAACAGCCCGGCCGTGGCCAGGATGATGACGCCGAGGATGATCGACTTGGTGGCCGCCGCCCCGACATAGGCGACGACGATCTCGAGATAGGAGACCGGGGCCGACAGCAGCTCGTAGATCGTGCCGATGAATTTCGGGAAATAGATGCCGATCGAGGCGTTGGAGATGCTCTGCGTCAGCAGCGACAGCATGATCAGCCCGGGCACGATGAAGGCGCCGTAGCTGACCCCGTGGATCTGCTCGATGCGGGTGCCGAGGGCCGAGCCGAAGACGACGAAATACAGCGAGGTCGAGATCACCGGCGACAGGATGCTCTGCATCAGGGTGCGCCCGGTGCGCGCCATCTCGGAGATGTAGATCGCGCGGATTGCGTAGAGGTTCATGGCCGCTCGCTCACCAGCTTGACGAAGATCTCCTCCAGCGAGCTCTGGCTGGTGCGGAGGTCCTTGAACCGGATGCCGGCATCGGACAGGGACTGCAGCACGGCGGTGATGCCGGTGCGCTCGCCCTGGGTGTCGTAGGTATAGACCAGCTCGGTGCCGTCGGCCGACAGGGACAGATGATGCGCAGCCAGGGACTCGGGCACGCTGTCCAGCGGCACCTGCAGCTGCAGGGTCAGCTGCTTTCTTCCCAGCTTGTGCATCAGCTCGGCCTTGTCCTCGACCAGGATGATCTCGCCCTTGCGGATCACCCCGATCCGGTCGGCCATCTCCTCCGCCTCGTCGATGTAGTGGGTGGTCAGGATGATGGTCACGCCCTGGTCCCTGAGGGCGCGGACCAGCCGCCACATATCCTGCCGCAGCTCGACATCGACGCCGGCGGTGGGTTCGTCCAGGAACAGGATGTCCGGCTCGTGCGCCAGCGCCTTGGCGATCAGAACCCGGCGCTTCATCCCGCCGGACAGCGTCATGATCTTGCTGTCCTTCTTCTCCCACAGCGACAGGTCGCGCAGGACCTTCTCGATATGGGCCGGGTTGGCCGGCTTGCCGAACAGCCCGCGGCTGAAGGCGCAGGTGGCCTGGACCGTGGTGAAGGTATCGGTGGTCAGCTCCTGCGGCACCAGCCCGATGCGGGACCGGGCGGCGCGGTAGTCGGACCCGATGTCGTGGCCGTCCACGGTGACCGACCCGCCGCTGGCACGGACGATGCCGCAGACGATGTTGATCAGCGTGGTCTTGCCGGCGCCGTTGGGGCCGAGCAGGGCGAAGATCTCGCCGCGCCGGATCTCCAGGTCGACGCTCTTCAGCGCCTGGAAGCCGGAGGCGTAGGTCTTCGAGAGGTTCGAGACGGTGATGATCGGCGGCATGGCGGCGACCATAGCCGAAGCCGGGGGTGATTCGATGCGGCTTCGTGCGGCGGTCGACATCACCGGGAATTTCCATATTCTCGGTGGCCTGTTCGTCGATCAGCGAGGGGAGCGCGATGGCCGGCAGGAAGACAGCCACGCCGAAAACAGGCACGCCGAAGGCCGACAAGCCGGCCACCGCCGGTCGGAAGGCGGGCGAGCCGGTCCTGCTCTCCGGCGGCAACCCGCAGATCGCCAAGGGCCATGGCGACGGGCCGGTACAGGCCTATATCGCCGCCATGCCGGGCTGGAAGAGCGATGCCGGGCGTCGCCTCGACGCCCTGGTCGAGCGCGCCGTCCCCGGCGTGCGCAAGGCGGTCAAGTGGAACTCGCCGCTCTATGGGATGGAGGAGCAGACCTGGTTCCTCGGCATCCACTGCTTCGCCAAATACATCAAGCTGGCCTTCTTCAACGGCGCATCGCTGGACCCGCTGCCGCCCGTCGCCTCGAAGCAGCAGCGCGTGCGCTACTTTCACATCCATGAGGGCGATGCGCTGGACGAGGCTCAGCTTGCCGACTGGATGAGGCAGGCCAGCCGGCTGCCCGGCGAGCGGATGTGAGCGGGGCGGGACGCAAGCCGTCGGGCACAGGCCAGGATCCGGCGCTGCTGCGCCGCCTGCTGCGCGCCAAGGACCGGATGGACGCCGCCTCGCATGAGGATTGGCCGGTGCCGCGGCTGGCGCGGGTCAGCGGCGTCTCCGAAGCGCATTTCGCCCGGTCGTTCAAGGAGGCGTTCGGCGTCCCGCCGCATCGTTATCTCCTGACGCGGCGGATCGAGCGGGCCAAGGCGCTGCTGCGCGACACCGACCTGCCGGTCACCGAGATCGCGTTCGGGACCGGCTGGAACAGCCTGGGCACCTTCGGCCGCACCTTCCGCGACGTCACCGGCGAGAGCCCGGGCGGGCTCCGGGCGCGCGAGAAGGCGGCGCTGCACCGGCTCGACCGGGTGCCGCCCTGCTTCCTCAGCGCCGCCCACCGGCCGGACCTCACAATCGCAGTTTCGGAGAAGCGGCGGCAGGAGGCCGACGATAGGGTGCCCGCGTCCCAGCAAACGGAGGTCCCATGAGCCAGGGTGTCGGGGTGGTCGGCCTGTATGTCCGCGATCAGGACGAGGCCCTTGAATTCTATGTCGGGAAGCTCGGCTTCCGGGTGCACACCGATGTGCGGAACGGCGATTATCGCTGGCTCACGGTGCAGCATCCGGACCAGCCGTCCTTCCAGCTCGGCCTGTTCACGCCGCAGGCGCCGATGGTCGACGCGGCCACCGCGCAGACCCTGCGCGAGGCGGTGGCGAAAGGCGCCATGCCGCCCTTGGTGCTGGACGTCGACGACTGCCGCGCCGCCCATGACCGGATGCGCGCCCGCGGCGTGGAGTTCACGCAGGAGCCGATCGAGCGCTATGGTGCCGTCGACGCCAGCTTCCGTGATCCGTCGGGGAACGGGTGGAAGATGATCCAGCCGCGGCGGGACGCGTGATGGAGGCCGGCGTCGGGCGACATTCGAGCGACGGGCGGGCGACGATGCCGATCACCAGGGCAAAAGGCGACGCGGTGGAGGGGGCGGAGTCCGCCTCCCGCCTGATCGACGGGCGGATTCAGGAGCTGGGCGACTGGCGGGGCGAGACGCTGGCCCGGGTCCGGACCCTGATCAAGCAGGCCGACCCGGAGGTGGTCGAGGAGTGGAAGTGGCGCGGCGTCCCGGTGTGGTCGCATGCCGGCATCCTCTGCACCGGCGAGACCTACAAGGCCGTGGTCAAGCTGACCTTCGCCAAGGGCGCGGCGCTGCCGGACCCGAAGGGCCTGTTCAACTCCAGCCTCGACGGCAACACCCGGCGCGCCATCGACATCCGTGAGGGCGAGGCGATCGACGAGGCGGCGCTGACGGCCCTGATCCGCGCCGCCGTGGCGCTGAACACGGCCGGCCGACCCGAGAAGGCGCCGAAGGCGGGCTGAGGCGCCCAGCGCCGGTCACACTTTGGTCCGTTCGTCGCTGGTCACGACCCCGTCGACCAGATGGATCCGCCGGTCCATCCGGGCCGCCAGCTCGACATCGTGGGTCACCGCGATCACTGTCTTCCCGCGCTCGCGCACCAGCGCCGAAAGAATGGCGAAGACCTGCTCCGAGCTGTGGGAATCGAGGCTGCCGGTCGGCTCGTCGGCCAGCAGCAGCGGCGGGTCGTTGGCCAGTGCGCGGGCCACCGCCACGCGCTGGCGCTGGCCGCCGGACAGCTGGTCCGGCCGCTTGCCGCGATGGCCGGCGAGGCCGAGCGCGTCGAGC
>NZ_JANX01000195.1 GCF_000767795.1 Inquilinus limosus MP06
GTCGAGGCGATGCGGTCGGCCAGCCGGGTCGCCCGCCGCGCCTCGGCGTCCAGCCGGCGGGCCAGGCTGCCCAGCCGCTCGCTCTGCAGGTCGGGCCGGCCGCATTGGCCGATGATGGTGCGATAGGCCGCCTGGGCCCGGCGCAGCTTGGACGACAGTCCCTGCGCCTGGGCCGCGGTCTGCGTCGCCTGGTCGATCGGGGCGCGGGCGGTACCGGCGCCGGCATCGCGCTCGATCCGGTCGATCCGTGCCCGCACCCGGCCCAGGTCGCTCTCCGCCGTGGTGGCCAGCACATGCGCCTCGGCCTCGGTCTGGGCGCAGCTTTGCGACCGGCTGGGCTTGGCCGGCTCCTCGAACTGGCGGCGGATGCTGCTGAAGAAGTCGTCCAGCCCGTCCGCGCGCGCCGGTCCGGGCGCGGCGGCGAGGACCAGCGCGGCGGCGACAGCGAGGTTAAGGGCGATCCTCATGCGAACTCTTGCTCTTGCGCGTCAGCAGGCGATAGGCCGCCGCGGCGCCGACCAGCGTCGCGACGACGATGAGTATGATCAGCACCGGCGCCGCATCTTCAATCCCGAAGATTCGGTTCAGGGCCTCGCCGGCGAACCAGCCGATCCCGACCCACACCGGCGCCCAGACGATCGCCGAGGCGACATTGGCGACCTGGAAAGGCAGGTGCCGCATCCCCATCATGCCGGCGACCAGGGGGATCACGGCGCGGACCGGGCCCAGGAACCGGCCGATGAAGACGCTGAGCCCACCCCAGCGCCGGAAGAAGTCGCGGCCGGTGCGCAGCATCTGCGGGTGCCGGGTGAACGGCCAGATCCGCTCCACCCGATGCTCCAGCCACACCCCGATCCAGTACGAGACGGCGTCGCCCAGGATGGCGCCGGCGATGGCCCAGGGAATGACGTCCCAGGGGCTCAACGTGCCCGCCTGGATCAGCGTGCCGGCTGCGATCAGCACGGCCGTGGCCGGCAGCAGCAGGCTCAGCACGGCGAAGGATTCACCGAAGGCGAAGACCAGGATGATCGGTCCGGCCCAGCCGCCATGAGCGCCGATGAAGGCGATCGTCTGGTCGATGAAGCCCTGCACCCGCCGAAACTCTCCTGATCCTCGCGGCCGCGGCCGGTATCGGCGGCAAAAGCGGCGATCAGAGGGCGAGGATGCGGTCCGGCGCGTCGGAGAAGACGCCGGCGACGCCGAGATCGAACAGGACCTTGGCCCGCGCGGCGTCGTTCACCGTGTAGGCCAGCACCGGCCGGCCGGTAGCGCGATACTCGGCGATGGTCTCCGGCGTTTCCTTCTCCTGGCTGACATTGATCGTGGCCGCCCCGATCGCATCGGCATTGGCGGCCCAGACCGCCGGCCGCTCCCAGATCAGGTAGCCGCGCGGCCAGTCGGGCGCGACCTCGCGGGCCTTCATCAGGCTCTCGATGGCGAAGCTGGAGACCAGCGGCTTCGGCTGGTCGGCGGGCCACAGTCTCTGGGCCGCGGCCAGCGCCACCTCGGCGGTCTCGACCTCGCGGCCGGGGCAGGGCTTGATCTCGATGTTGATCGCCAGGCCCAGCTCCAGCGCCAGGGTCAGCACCTCGTCCAGGGTCGGCACCCGCTCGCCGCGGAACTCGGGCGCGAACTTCCGGCCGGCGTCCAGCATCCGCACCGCGGCGAAATCGGCATTGGCGACGGCGCCGCTGCCGTCGGTGGTGCGGTCCAGCGCGTCGTCATGGATCACCACCGGCACCCGGTTGCGGGTCAGCTTGACGTCGAACTCGACCATCTGCACGCCCAGGGCCGCCGCCTTGCGGAACGAGGCCAGAGTGTTCTCCGGCGCGTGGGCCGCGGCGCCGCGATGGCCGATGACTCGGGGCAGGGTCAGGGTCATGGGGCTGTCTCCGGGGGACGTCGGGGCAGTGCGGAAAGCGGGTTTTCGGCTTGGTCGGGAACGGTCCGGCTCAGGCGCCCGGACGGAAAGGACCGGCAGCTCGTCAGGACAATCTCCCCTCCAGGTGCCATCCTCGCCGAGCCGGCGTCAAGTGGGGGACGCCCGGCCGCGACTCCCCTTGGCCCGACATCCGTGCTAGACGGGCGCCGATTCGAGAGATCCGGACGAGACCCATGGGATTCAATTGCGGCATCGTCGGCTTGCCCAATGTCGGCAAGTCGACGCTGTTCAACGCGCTGACCTCCACCCAGGCAGCGGAAGCGGCGAACTATCCGTTCTGCACGATCGAGCCGAACACCGGCCGGGTCGGCGTGCCCGACCCGCGGCTGGACAGGCTGGCGGCGATCGCGGGTTCGGCCAAGATCATCCCGACCCAGTTCGAGTTCGTCGACATCGCCGGGCTGGTCCGCGGCGCGTCGAAGGGCGAAGGACTGGGCAACCAGTTCCTGGCGAACATCCGCGAGACCGACGCGGTGCTGCACGTGCTGCGCTGCTTCGAGGGCGATGTCACCCATGTCGAGGGATCGGTCGATCCGGTGCGTGATGCCGAGACGGTCGAGACCGAGCTGATGCTGGCCGACATGGACGGGCTGGAACGGCGGGTGCAGTCCGCGGCGAAGCGGGCCAAGGGCGGCGACAAGGACGCCAAAACCGAGATCGAGCTGATGGAACGGGCGCTGGCGGTGCTGCGCGAGGGCAAGCCGGCCCGCACCGTCGCGCTGTCGCCGGACGAGCGCGAGCCGTTCCGGCGCCTGGCGCTCCTGACCTCCAAGCCCGTGCTCTATGTCTGCAACGTGTCCGAGGACGAGGCCGCGACCGGCAACGCCCATTCCGCCCGGGTCGAGGCCATGGCCAAGGCCCAGGGCGCAGAGGCGGTGGTGATCTCGGCCGCGATCGAGGCCGAGCTGGCGCAGCTCTCGCCCGAGGAGAAGCAGGAGTTCCTGGCCTCGATCGGGCTGGAGGAGCCGGGGCTGAACAAGGTGATCCGCGCCGGCTACAGGCTGCTCGGCCTGCTCACCTTCTTCACCGTCGGGCCGAAGGAGGCGCGGGCCTGGACCGTCAATGTCGGCGCCACCGCGCCGGAGGCGGCGGGGGTGATCCACACCGACTTCCAGCGCGGCTTCATCAAGGCCGAGACCATCGACTACGACAGCTATGTCGCGCTCGGCGGCGAGCAGGGGGCCAAGGACGCCGGCAAGATGCGGCAGGAAGGCAAGGAGTACGTCGTCCGCGACGGCGATATCTTCCACTTCCGATTTAACGTGTGAGGTCCGGGAGGCGGCCGTGGCGACCGCCTCCGGAGCTTACCCCGCCGTGCAGCTGGTGCTGGGGGCGCCGGCGATGCGGCTGTAGGTCGCCTGGCCGCCCTTGTCCCAGAACTCCGCGCCATAGGGGTTGGTGTAGCGCGCGCCGCTGCCGGAGATCGCGCGCTGCAGCGTCACCGTGTTGCCGCCGTCGGCCAGCACCAGCGCGTCGCCCGTGAAGCCGGCGGACAGGCTGGTGCCGTCGGTGCAGCGATAGCTGACGGTCTTGCTGGCGACGGCTTCGGTCTTCGCGGTCGGGTTCGGGGTGTCATCGCCGCAGGCGGCCAGCGCCGCAAGGGCCAGCGCGCAGGGGATCAGGATCAGGCGGCGGGTCATTCTCGGTCTCCGATTCAGGGCCCGGGCCGGGTCCCGGGCAGATAGTCGCCCCTCAGCAACGCCGCAGCCGGCCATTTGTTTCGCGACCGGGGCGAAGCGGCTCCAAGCTTGTCGGACAAATTTCCCATCCGGCCTCTTCCCGCCGGCGGTCCAGGCCCCACATCTTCATCAAAGGATGCGGAGGAGTCGCCGATGCGAAGCCCGGCCCCAGCCCTGCTCGCCCTGTCCCTGCTCGTCGCCGGCCCGTTCACCGCCCCGCCGGCTGCGGCGCAGGATGTCGCGCCGGGGACCCGGTTCCAGGTCCGGCCCGACGCGCTGCCCAAGCCCTACGCCACCGACGCCGTGGCCAACAGCTCCGAGAGTGTCGCCCGCACCGATGCGATGCGGCCGCGGGTGCCGAAGGGCATGACGGCGACGCTGTTCGCCACCGGCCTGTCCGGCCCGCGCCAGATCCTGGTGCTGCCGGACCGCTCGATCCTGGTGTCGGAGCCGTCGGCCGGCCGGATCAGCCGGCTGGTCGCGCCCAACCCGCCGGCCCGGGCCCGGGCCATGCCGTTCCTGACCGGGCTGGACGAGCCCTACGGCATGACGCTGCGGCGCGACGCGCTCTACATCGCCGATCTGGACGGGCTGTGGCGCGTGCCCTATGCCGCCGGCGACGCCAAGGCGCAGGCCAAGCCACAGCGGATCACGCCGGAGGGCGCCTTCGACGGCGGCAACGGCCATCACAGCCGCAACGTGATCTGGGACCCGGCCTCGGACCGCTTCTTCGTGTCTATCGGCAGCCGCGGCAACATCGCGGAGGAGACGGCGCCGCGGGCCACCATCCAGGTCTTCGCCGCCGATGGGTCGGGCGGCCGCACCTACGCCTCCGGCCTGCGCAACCCGATCGGGCTGGCGCTGCAGCCGGGCACCGGCAGGCTCTACACCGTGGTCAATGAGCGCGACGGCCTGGGCAACGGGCTGGTGCCGGACTACCTGACCGCGGTGCGGGAGAACGGCTTCTACGGCTGGCCCTATTCCTACCTCGGCCAGAACCCGCAGCCCGACCTCGCGGACAAGCAGCCGGACCTGGTGAAGGCGGCGATCGTGCCGGACCTGCTGTTCGAATCCCATTCGGCACCGCTCGACCTCGTCTTCTACAACGGCTCGATGTTTCCCGACTGGCGCGGCGACGCGCTGGTGACGCTGCACGGCTCATGGAACCGCGCCGATCCGATCGGCTACATGGTGGTGCGCGTGCCGTTCCGGGACGGCAAGCCCCAGGGCGGCTATGAGGCGCTGGCCACCGGCTTCCGGGTCAACAAGGGCGACGGCGCGGCCCAGGTCTGGGGCCGCCCGGCCGGCATCGCGGTGCTGCCGGACGGGTCGATCCTGGTCTCCGACGACGAGGGCGGCACCCTCTGGCGCATCGCCAAGGCGGCCGACTGAACAGGCCGGGTCAGACGACGGTGACGAGATCGCTGTAGCGTGCCAGCGCGCCGTCATGCGTCAACAGCCGCAACGGCTCGGTGACGGCCTGGGCGATCAACATGCGGTCGAACGGGTCGCGATGGTGATGGGGCAGGTCATGCACGGCCCGGACGTGATCCCAGCTCACCGTCAGCGGCTCGAATCCGGCCTCCCCCAGCTGTGGCATGAACTCGGTCATGTCGATCTGCAGTTTGCCCAGCGCGGCCTTGATGCTGATTTCCCAGATCGAGACCGCGCTGACGTGGACCGCCGATGCCTCCTCGATCATCCGACGTGCCACGGCGGACAGCATCGGGTCGTCACCCATCACCCAAATCAGGATGTTGGTGTCGAGCAGCAGCCTCACATCGAGGATTCGCCCTCGAACGCGTCGAGGACAGCGTCGGGCAGCGGGGCATCGAAATCGGGCTCGATACGGATCTTGCCCTTCATCAGGCCGAACCGGATCTTGGCCGGCTTGCCATCGTCCAGCGGCACGAGCTTGGCCAGCGGCGTGCCGGACTTGGCGATGACGAAGCTCTCGCCCTTGCTCGCTCGGTCGACGATCTGCGAGAGCTGGGTTTTGGCCTCGTAGATGTTGATCTGTTTCATCACTCGACCAGGGTTGGTAAAGTCAGGATGAACTTCAGACCACTTTGGTCAAGTGGCGTCCGCGGCCGGCAGGCCGAAGATCAGGCAGGTGGTGCTGGCATGGGCCAGGACGCGGTCGCGGCCGTCGACCAGCGTCGCCTCGGCCACCGCGGTCTGCCGGCCGGCATGGATCACCCGGCCGATGGCCTGCACCGGGCCGGCGCCGGCGACCACGGCCCGAACATAGTTCACCTTGATCTCGAGCGTGGTGTAGCCGCGGCCGGCCGGCAGGGTGGTATGCACGGCGCAACCCATCACCGTGTCCAGCACGGTGGCGATCACCCCGCCATGCATCGACCCGATCGGGTTGTAATGCGACTCGTCCGGCTCCAGGGTCAGCACCACGCGGCCGTCGCCGATCTCGGTCAGGGTGAAGCCGACCAGATCGGCGATCGGCGGCGGCGGCAGGCGGCCATCGGCCAGCGCCTGCAGGAAATCGCGGCCGCTCATGCCGCGCCCGGCGGCGGCCAGGGCTCTCGGATCCTGCCAGCGGACCACGCGTTCCCGCAGCACCGGTTCGGTCGAGTCCATCAGCCGCTCCTTCCCCTGAGGTCGCTTCGGCTTGCACCGATACAGACAGGTCTGTAGCGTCGTCAAGCCGGAACCGGGAGGCGTATATGGCGGCGGAGGCAGCGGCAGGGCAGGCGGGCGGCGGATCGGCCGGCGGCGTGCGCGAGACCATCCTGGCGACGGCGATGGAGCTGTTCTATCGCGAGGGCGTGCGCGCGGTCGGCGTCGACACCGTCGTCGCCGCCTCGGGCGTCGCCAAGACCAGCCTGTACCGCTGGTTCCCGTCGAAGGACCATCTGATCGCCGCGGTGGTGGCCGAGCAGGACCGCCTGTTCTGGGAGTGGTGGGGCCGGGTCGAAGCGCGCCATCCCGGCGCCCCGCGCGAGCAGCTGCGGGCGCTGCTGGCCGGGGTGGTGAAGCGGCTGCGCCACCCCGCCTTCCGCGGCTGCCCCTTCCTCAACCTGGCGGCGGAGCTCCCGGATGCCGACCATCCCGGGCGCCGGATCTGCCGGGACAATAAGCGCGAACTGCGGTGCCGGCTGGCCGCCCTGGCCGAATCCTTCGGTGCGCGCGAGCCGCAGCGCCTGGCCGATCAGCTGGGCCTGCTGATCAACGGCGCCAATGCCGGCTGGCAGGTGATGGGGGAGGAGGGCGGCCAGGACGAGCTGATCGCCGCCGCCGAGGTGCTGGTCGAGGCGCAACTGCGGCCGGGCTGAGCCGACCGTTCAGCATCGCTTCGATATATGGGAAGATCGGTTGACAAGCATTGGGATGCAGGCCGAATGTAAGTTGTGTTTCTCGATATAAGACAATTTTTAAATATGGTCTCTCCGCCTCCACGCTCTTCGGGCCGCTGCTAGATGGTCGCACGGATCGCCACGGTCGCATTCCAGGGGATCGAGACCGCGCCGGTCGATGTCCAGGTGCAGGTCTCCGGCGGCTTCTCCGGCATCACCCTGGTCGGCTTGCCGGACAAGGCGGTGGCGGAAAGCCGGGAGCGGGTGCGGGCGGCGCTGCACGCCCTCGGCCTGGCCCTGCCGCCGCGGCGCATCACCGTCAACCTGGCGCCGGCCGACATGCTGAAGGAGGGCAGCCATTTCGACCTGCCGATCGCGCTCGGCCTGCTCACCGCGTTGGACGTGCTGCCGGTGCAGGAGGTCGGGCAGTACATGGCGCTGGGCGAGCTGGCGCTGGACGGGGCGCTGACCCCCGTCGCCGGGGTGCTGCCGGCGGCACTGGGCGCGGCGGAGCGCGGGCTGGGCCTGATCTGCCCCGCCGCCTCGGGGCCAGAGGCCGCCTGGGCCGCCGATGCCGAAGGCCGGATCGACGTGCTGGCGGCGCCGACGCTACTGGCCCTGGTCAACCACTTCAAGGGCACCCAGGTGCTGGCCCAGCCGCAGCCGCTGCTGGCCGCGGCGGACGGGCCGTGCCTCGACCTGCGAGACGTCAAGGGGCAGGAGACGGCGAAGCGGGCGCTGGAGATCGCAGCGGCCGGCAACCATAACCTTCTGATGATCGGCCCGCCCGGCTCCGGCAAGTCGATGCTGGCGGCGCGGCTGCCCGGCCTGCTGCCGCCGCTGTCGCCGGCCGAGGCGCTCGAGGTGTCGATGATCCATTCGGTCGCCGGCCTGCTGGAGGGCGGGCGGCTGATGCGCCGGCGGCCGTTCCGCGACCCGCACCACTCCGCCTCCCTCCCGGCGCTGGTCGGCGGCGGGCTGCGGGTGCGGCCGGGCGAGATCTCGCTGGCCCATCGCGGCGTGCTGTTCCTCGACGAGCTGCCGGAATTCGCCCGCGCCACCCTCGAATCGCTGCGCCAGCCGATGGAGACCGGCCGGGCGGTGATCGCGCGGGCCAACTCGCACATCACCTACCCGGCCCGGGTGCTGCTGGTGGCGGCGATGAACCCCTGCCGCTGCGGCCATCTCGGCGACCCGGCGCTCGGCTGCGGGCGGGCACCGCGCTGCGGCCAGGACTACCAGTCGCGCCTGTCCGGCCCGCTGCTCGACCGCATCGACCTGCATGTCGACGTGCCGCCGGTCTCTGCCGCCGATCTGTCGCTGCCGCCGCCGGCGGAGGGCACGGCCGAGGTGGCGGCCCGGATCGCGGCGGCGCGCGAGATCCAGGCGCAGCGCTATGCCGGGGACGGCATCGCCACCAATGCCGAAGCCGACGGCGCGGTGCTGGAACGGGTGGCGGCGCCCGATTCGGCCGGCGCCACGCTGCTGACCCAGGCGGCGGAGCGGCTGCGCCTGTCCGCCCGCGGCTATCACCGGATGCTGCGCGTCGCCCGAACCCTGGCGGACCTGTCCGGTTCGGAGACCGTCGGCCGGAGCCAGATCGCCGAGGCACTCTCCTATCGTCGGCTGGCCGTCGCCGGATAGGTAATAACAGAGCGAGGCGGGGCCAGGATTCCGGCAATCGAGGCCGCCGGGAATCCATAAGATGATAATCAAATAATGCGGCCCGGTCCGGCAAAACAGCATCGGCTGCAGTCGAAGCGGCTTGGCCGGCGGCGGGAATTTTGTGATCCTGGCCGGGTTCGCTTCCTGCTGAAGCGATCGCCTTCACCCGAGTCCGAGGGAGGGAGACCGCCGATGCGATCGATTCTAGCGATCTCTGTCGCGTTGCTGGCCAGCGCCTGCGTGCCGCAGCAGCGCCCGAAGCCGTTCGTCGTGGTGGAGACCTTCAACGAGCGCGGCGCTGCGGGGGCGCAGGCCGTCGCCGACCGGTATTGCGGCAAGGCCGGCCGGACGGCGCTCGCCGCCAACCGGCAGTGGAACTATATCGGCTTCCAATGCGTCCAGCCGGGCGGCACGCTGGTGGCGCAGACGCCGATTCCGCCTCGCTGAGATCCGAAAGCCAGGCCCGAACAGTAGAGGAGCCGCACGGCGGCGGCTCCTCGTTGTGCTCTGTCGTCCGCAGGCTCACCCGACGATGCCGGGTTGCCATTCCGACGGAGGTCGCCGCAAGGGCGTTGCGGCTGGCCAATACGCGTTACCGGCTGTGCCGACCACGTGGGAAAAGGATGCGCCCCCGGAACGATCGGATCAAGGGGGTCGTCGTGCGGCGCAGCAAAGGCCAGAAGGGCTGTCGCGTCTGCCGGCTCAGGCGGTCTGGGTGGCCTGCGCGACCTGGGTCATGAACTTCTCCGGTGCCCGCTCGGCCAGCAACGGCGCGGCCTTGGCCATCGCCTCCAGCAGCGGGTCCAGCCAGGCCTCGTCGGCCTTGGCGAAGTCGCCCAGCACCCAGCCATGCACCCGGTCCTTGTGGCCGGGATGGCCGATGCCGATGCGGACGCGCCAGAACTCCGGCCCGATATGGGCGTCGAGCGAGCGCAGCCCGTTATGCCCCGCGGTGCCGCCGCCCTTCTTGACCCGGACCTTGCCGGCGGCGAGGTCGAGCTCGTCATGAAACACGACGACGTCCGCAGGCGTGAGCTTGAAGAAGCGCATCGCCTCGCCGACCGACCGGCCGCTCTCGTTCATATAGGTGGTGGGCTCCAGCGCCAGCACGCGCTCGGTGCCGATCCGGCCGTCCGCCAGCCGGCCCTGGAACTTCAGCTTCCAGGGCGAAAAGGAATGGCGCTCGACGATGTCGTCGAGCGCCATGAACCCGACATTGTGCCGGTGATACGCATATTGCGCGCCGGGATTGCCGAGGCCGACGAACAGCAGCATCGCGCTCTCCCAGCTCGGCCCGGGCCTTGATC
>NZ_JANX01000196.1 GCF_000767795.1 Inquilinus limosus MP06
GTCCGGCCGCGCCCCTACGCCTATGGCGCGGTCTGGGCCACGGTGCCGGCCGCGGGGCTGCGCCTGGACCGGCTGGAGCAGCGCTTCCGTGCGGCGCGCGAGATGCTGGGGCTGCTGCCGGTCGGGCGGGTGCCGGGCGACGACACCCCGCGCGCCATCCTGTTCTGGAGCCTGCGGGTGGCGGAGCATTCGGCTCTGGTGGCGGCGGGGATCGGGGCGTGGCGGCGCCGCGTCCTCGACCTGTGGCCGGAGATCGAGCCGACGATCGCCGGCATCACCGACACGGCCCAGCTGACGCTCGCCCGCTACGCCCAGGCGACTCTGCCCCGGCCGTTCGGCGACCGCATCGCCTTCATCGGCGACGCCGCCCATTCGACCAGCCCGCAGCTCGGCGCCGGGGTAACGATGGCGATGCTGGACGGCGCCGCCCTGGCCGACGCCCTGGCGACGGCGCCGGACATTCCCGCCGCCCTGGCCGCCTATGCCGCGCGGCGCCGGCGGCACATCCGCTTCTACCAGCGCATGAGCGCGCTGCTGACCCCGGCCTTCCAGTCCGACAGACGCTGGATCGGCAGCCTGCGCGACCTGACCTTCCATCCCTCGACGCGGCTGCCCTGGATGCGCCGCCGGATGGTCGAGACCTTCGCCGGCCTCGCCCTCGGCCCCTTCGCCCGGACCAGCCCCGCGATGCTGGCCGGCGCCGCCGCGCCGATCGCGGAGGGTGCTTCTCTGGATCGAGAAGTTGTCCGATAATTCAGATGGTTGTGATTTGACCTTAATCGTGATCCGGCTCGCTCCGACGGCGCAGATCCCGCCGCCTGCGGCGGAAATAGCGGATACGTCAACGCATGAGCGAATCCGCCTAGTCGACGCTGCCGGGCCGGCCTAGGATCACCCTGCCCATGAAACAGGGGGGTGCATCGAATGAGAACAATCTTCCGCGGCGCCATCGCCGCGATCCTGCTCGGCTGCGCGACACTGCCGGCCCGGGCCGAGACGCCGAAGGACACGCTGGTCCAGGCCTACCGCATCGACGACATCATTAGCCTCGACCCGGCGGAGGTGTTCGAATTCTCGACCACCGAGTACATCAACCAAGTCTATGACCGGCTGATCTACTACAACGCCCAGGACCCGGCGAACTTCCTGCCCGGCATCGCCGAGAGCTGGACCGTCGCCGATGACGGCAAGAGCTACAGCTTCAAGATCCGCGACGGGGTCAAGTTCCACTCCGGCAACCCGCTGACGGCGGAGGACGCGGCCTATTCGATCCGCCGCGCCATCAAGCTGAACCTGTCGCCGGCCTTCATCGTCGGCCAGTTCGGCCTGACGGCGGAGAATGTCGACACGATGGTCACGGCGCCGGACGCGCGGACCTTGGTGTTCAGGACCGACAAGGCCTACGCGCCCAGCTTCGTCCTCAACTGCCTCAGCGCCACCGTCTCCTCGGTGGTCGACAGCAAGGTGGTGGAGGCGAACGCCAAGAACGGCGATTTCGGCCATGAATGGCTGAACACCCACTCGGCCGGCTCCGGCCCCTACGAGCTCGGCGGCTGGAAACCGAATGAGAGCCTGGTGATGAACCGGTTCGACGACTACTGGCGGGGCAAGCCGGGCTTCAAGCGGATCTTTTTCCGCCATGTGCTGGACCCGACCTCCCAGCTGCTGCTGCTGCAGAAGGGCGATGTCGACATCGCCCGTGGCCTGACCGGCGAGCAGCTCGAATCGCTGAAGTCGAACCCGGACGTGACGGTGCAGGAGGTGCCGCGCGGCACCCTCTGGTACCTGTCGATGAACACCCAGACCGAGCCGCTGAAGAAGGTCGAGGTGCGGCAGGCGCTGAAATACCTGATCGACTATCAAGGCATGGCCGACAGCTTCATGAAGGGCCTCGCGGTCCCGCATGAGAACTTCCTGCCCAAGGGCTTCCTCGGCGCCCTCGACGACCTGCCGTTCAAGCTCGACGTCGACAAGGCCAAGCAGCTGCTGGCCCAGGGCGGCTACCCCAACGGCTTCCAGATCAGCATCGACGTGCCGAACGGGTCGCCCTATCTCGAGATGGCGCAGTCGATCCAGGCGACCTTCGCCAAGGCGGGGGTGGAGCTGCAGATCATCGCCTCGGACGACAAGCAGCAGACCAGCAAGATCCGCAGCCGCAAGTATCAGACCGCGATCGGGCGCTGGGGGCCGGACTATCAGGACCCGCACACCAACGCCCAGAACTTCGGCATGAATCTCGACAATGGCGAGAACCCGCCGATGAAGACCACGGCCTGGCGCACCTCCTGGGACATCCCCGAGCTGACCAGGCAGACCGAGGCCGCGGTGCTGGAGACCGACACGGCCAAGCGCCAGGCGATGTATGCGGACCTGCAGCGCCAGATCCGCGACACCGGTCCCTACGCCTTCATGTTCCAGCAGGTGGAGACGGTGGCCGCGCGGAAGAATGTCCAAGGCCTGGTCTGGGGCCCAGGGACGGAGAACGATTTCTTCTGGCAGGGCAGCAAGCAGTGACCGTCGGGGCCGGCCGGTCCGCAGGGGCCGGCCGGCCTGTTCGGCCTCAATATCCGAGCTGCAGCAGGTTGTTCATGCCGAATTGCGGCAGGAACAGCCATTCGATCTCGACGATGTTGTTGGTCGGCACGCCCCAGTTCACCAAGTCCCCGAGCGTCTGCTGATAGCCCTGATCCGTGGCGTTCTGGTGGGCATAGGCGACGTAGACGGCGTTGTAGGGCGGCCCGGCCGCGCCGATGGCGGCCATCGCCGCATTGAAGCTGCCATTGGGGATGGCGCCGGCATTGGCGTGATAGACATAGCCGGTGGTGCTGGCCGTGGTGACGTAGCAGACCGAGGCGCAGGTGATCAGGCCGAAGGACCGGACGACCTCCGGCGCCAGCCCCGCCTGGATCGTGACGCCCTGGCCCGGGCCGAGATTGGTGACCGCGCCCGGCGGGCTGCCGAGCGTGGGAAAGGGCACGTTCGGCGGCGGGTTGGTGCCGCTGACGAGCTGCAGCAGGCCGGTGACCGTCAGGGCCTGCTGGCCGACGATCTGGGCGGCGGGAACGGTGTAGACCACGGGCGCCTCCTGGGGTGGCGGACGAATGTCCGAATTCCAGGACGCGGCAGCGCGGGAGTTGTGAAACCGGATAGAAGGTCAGGCGGCCTCCCGCGCCACCAGATGGCCGCCGCCGACATCGGCCAGGTCGACCAGCTCCGGGCGGTAGTCGACCGGCCGCACCGGGCTCGGCACCTCGCCGGACAGGCGCTGGAAATGGTCGCGGCGGCGGCGCGGATCGGCGATCGGCACCGCCTGCATCAGCTTCTTCGTATAGGGGTGGCGCGGATCCTCGAAGATCTGGCGGCGGGTGCCGGTCTCGACGATCTGGCCGAGATACATCACCGCGACGCGGTGGCTGATCTGCTCCACCACCGCCATGTCGTGCGAGATGAACAGATAGGCGAGGCCGAGATCGGCCTGCAGCTCATGCAGCAGGTCCAGCACCCGGGCCTGGACCGAGACGTCGAGGGCGGAGACGGATTCGTCGGCGATGATCGCCTTGGGCGACAGGCTCAGCGCCCGGGCGATGCAGATGCGCTGACGCTGCCCACCGGAGAATTCATGCGGATGGCGGTGGCGCAGCTCCGGCGCCAGCCCGACGCGGCGGAACAGCCATTCGACCCTGTTGGCCAGCTCGCCGCCCTTGGCCAAGCCATGGATCACCAGCGGCTCCGCCACCAGCTCGCCCACGGTCATGCGCGGGTCGAGCGAGGCGTAGGGGTCCTGGAACACCATCTGGATGTTCCGGCGCAGCGGCTTCAGCGCGGCTGGCCCCAGCCCCGCGGCCTCCGCCCCGGCGATGCGGATCGAGCCGCGCCAGGGGACCAGCCCCATCAGTGCCTTGCCGGTGGTCGACTTGCCGCAGCCGCTCTCGCCAACCAAGGCCAATGTCTCGCCCGGGTTCAGCGCGAAGGAAAGATTCTCGACCGCGTGCACGCGCCTGACCGTGCGCTGCAGCAGCCCGCCGGCGATGTCGAAGCGGACGGTCAGGTCTTTCACGGCAACGATCGGCTCATTGGCCGCCTGGGGCAGGGCAGGGGCCTCGGCGCGCAGCGGCGCGTCACGGCCGGCCATCTGGCCCAGCTTCGGCACGGCCGCCAGCAGCTGCCTTGTGTAGTCCCGGGCCGGCGCCTCGAACAGCGGCACCACAGGCCCGCTCTCCACCACCCTGCCCTGGCTCATCACCACCACCCGGTCGGCCATCTCGGCCACCACGCCCATGTCGTGGGTGATCAGGATCAGCGCGGTGCCGAACTGGCGCCGCAGGTCGCGCATCAGCTCCAGGATCTGGGCCTGGATGGTGACGTCCAGCGCCGTGGTCGGCTCGTCGGCGATCAGCAGCTTCGGCCGGCAGGCCAGCGCCATGGCGATCATCACCCGCTGCCGCATGCCGCCGGACAGCTCGTGCGGGTGCTGCCGCAGCCGCCGCTCGGGCTCGGAGATGCGCACGGCCTCCAGCGCCTCCAGCGCCAGCTTGCGGGCCGTGGCGCCGTCGACCTTGCGATGGGCGCGGATCGCCTCGGCGATCTGCCGGCCGACCGACATCACCGGGTTCAGGCTGGTCATCGGCTCCTGGAAGATCATGGCGATCTCGCCGCCGCGCACCCGCCGCATCTGCCGCTCGGGCAGCGCCAGCAGGTCCCTCCCCTCCAGCAGCACCTGGCCGCCGGCGACCCGGGCCATCGGCTGCGGCAGCAGGCCCATGATCGACAGCGACGTCATCGACTTGCCGCTGCCCGATTCCCCGGCGATGCACAGCGTCTCGCCGGGGTTCAGGTCGAAGCTTAGATCCTCAACCACCAGCTTCGGCCCTGCCGGCGTCGCGACCTGCGTGCGCAGGCCGCGGACGCTCAGCAGGGGCGTGGAGGCGCCGCTCATTCGAAGACGATGCGCGGGAAGTAGAAGGACACCACCCAGTTCGGCTGGTCGACGATCTCGCTGATGCGCAGGTCGCCGCAGACCGAGCACAGCATATAGGCATCGACCGCCGCCATGCCGCGGGTGCGGCACAGAAGCTCGACCATCTCCGCCACCGCGATGCGCGCCCCCTCCATCAGGTCGGGACCGACGCCGGTCGTCACCTCATAGCCCTTGGCGTCGAGATGGCGCGTCACCGGGCCCGGCGTGCTGAAGCGCGGCATCCGGAGATTGGCGCCCTTCACCAGGTCGAGCTTCAGCGTCACCTTCATCGGGCTCTCGATGGCGGTGCCGCAGACCTCGCCGTCACCCTGGGCGGCATGGGTGTCGCCAATCGAGAACAGAGCCCCCGCCACCTCGACCGGCAGCCACAGCGTCGCCCCGGCCGCCAAGTCGCGGATGTCGAGATTGCCGCCGACCCGCCGCGGCGGCACCACCGAATGCAGGCCAGGCTCGGCCGGCGCTACCCCGATGGTCCCGGCGAAGGGCTTCAGCGGCACCTTCGCCAGGGTCGAGAACAGGGCCGGGGCCAGCGTGTCGGCCTCATAGCGCCAGACATGCAGCGCCGGGTCCTTGAACTGGTCCGCCAGCAGGCCGAAGCCGGGGATGTTGGCGGTCCAGCCGAAGCCCGAGGGCGCGTAGTGGTCCAGCGTGATCTTCAGCGCATCGCCCGGCTCGGCCCCGTCGACCAGGATCGGCCCGGTGACCGGGTTGACCTTGCCGAAGTCGAGCGTGGCGACGTCGGCCACCGTGCTGGAGGGAGAGAGCTGCCCGGCCGAGCTGTCCAGGCAGTCGAACTCCAGCGTCGTCCCCGGCGCCACCGTGGCCACCGGCGGAAAGTCGCGGTTCCAGCCGAAATGGTGGTGCGCGCCGTGGATGGTGTGGTGGTGATGGGGGTTACTGGGCATCTTTGGCATACACGTTGTCGTAGTTGACGGGGATGTGGACCGGGTCGACGAACAGGGCGTCGTCCCCGCCCATCCGTTCGGACCGGATGGTGTAGCGCTGCTCGTTGAACACCGGCGCCCAGGGCGCGTCCTTCATGACGTCGAGAAAGATGTCCCGCCACTTGGCCTCGCGCTCGGCGCTCTTGGCCGGGGCGGCGATCGCATCCGCTTCGGCCGCGCGCTTGTCCAGGTCCGCGTTGCAGTACCAGGACCAGTTCCAGCCGCCGGGCACCGCGCCGCCGCAACCCAGGATCGGGCCGTAGAAGTTGGAGGGGTCCGGGAAGTCGGCGATCCAGGCCATGCCGCCCGACCAGATCATGGTCGACTGCTTCTCGTCGCCGCCGGCGGCGATGACATTGGCCTGGGCGAGGGCCTTGATCTCGGCCTTGATGCCGATCTGGGCCAGATCCTGCTGGATCGCCTGGGCGATGCGCGGCTGCGGGTCGGTGTTCGCGACATAGAGGTCGGTGGTGAAGCCGTCGGCCAGCCCGGCATCGGCCATCAGCTTCTTGGCTCCGGCGACGTCATAGGCGTAGCCCTTGTAGTCGGCGGCGTAGCCCGGCATCGACGGCGGCAGCGGCTGGTTCGCGGGTTTGGCGCGGCCGTTGATGATGCGGATGATGCGATCCTTGTTGATCGCCATGTTGACCGCCTGGCGCACCCGCACGTCGTCGAAGGGCTTCGCCTTGACGTTCATGGTGATGTAGCCGGTGTGCAGCTGGCTGCCCTGGATGATCAGGCCCTTGTAGGCCGGGTCCTGGGTGACCTCGAGGAACTTGGCCGGCGGGATGCCGTCGCCGGCGATGTCGACCTCGCCGCGCTGCAGCCGCAGCAGGGCCACCACCGGCTCCTGGCCCACCTCGAACACGATCCTGTCGAGATGCGGCAGGCCCTTGTGGAAATAGTCGGGGTTGCGCTCGAACACGATGCGCTGGCCCAGCGTCCATTCGGTCATCCTGAAGGCGCCGGTGCCGACCGGGTGCTTGCCGAAATCGGCGCCGTACTTCTCGACCTCCTCCTTCGGCACGACGTGCGAGAAGTTCAGCGCCATCTTGTGCAGGAAGGGCGCGTCCGGCCGGGTCAGGTGGAAGACGACCGTGTAGTCGTCCGGCGTCTCGATGCCGCTCAGCTCCTTGGCCTTGCCCTTGGACACGTCCTCGAAGCCCTGGATCGAATCGAAGAAGCCGGCGCCCGGGCTCTGCGTCTCCGGCTGCACCACGCGGTCGAGCGAGTATTTGACGTCGGCGGCCTTCAGCTCGCGGCCATTGTGGAACTTGACCCCGTGCCGCAGCTTGAAGGTGTAGGTCAGGCCGTCGGCCGAGACCTCGAAGCTCTCCGCCAGCTCCGGCACCAGATCGGTGGTGCCGGGCTTGTAGTCCATCAGCCCGTCGAACAGGCTCTTGATCATCGACCAGTTCTGCCAGTCGTAGCCGATGGCGGGGTCGAGGGTCGACACGTCGTCCTTGTAGGTGACGGTCATGGTGCCGCCCGGCTTGATGTCCTGCGCCATCGCCGGCGAGGCGAGGGCCAGTGTCAGCGCGGCGGCGCCGGCGAGCAGCAACGACTTCAGCATGAAACCTCCTGTCTGGGTTCGGGGCGGTTGTCGGTCACCGCAGCTTGATCCTCGGGTCGATGAAGGGGGCGATCAGGTCGGCCAGCAGGTTGCCCAGCACGATGGCGACGGCCGAGACCAGCGTCACGCCCATGATGATCGGGATGTCGATGCGCTGGATCGCCTGCCAGGTCAGCTGGCCGATGCCGGGCCAGCCGAACACGGATTCGACGACGACGATGCCGCTCATGAACAGGCCGATGTCGATGCCGATCATGGCGATGATCGGCAGCAGCGCATTGGGCAGGGCATGCGCCAGCACCACGCGCCAGGCGCCTAAGCCCTTGGCCCGGGCGGTGCGCATGTAGTCCTGGCGCAGCACGTCCAGCATCGCCGACCGCATCATCCGCGAGTACCAGCCGGCACCCAGCAGTCCGAGCGTCAGCGAGGGCAAGACAAGATGCGCGAAGCTGCCGTAGCCGCTGAGCGGGAACCAGGCCAGCTGCCAGCCGAAGACGTAGAGCAGCAGCATGCCGACCACGAATTGCGGCGCCGAGACGCCGACGAAGGAGGTCAGCATCAGCGCATGGTCGGTGGCGGTGTTCCGCCGCAGCGCCGCGACCACGCCCATGGTCAGGCCCAGCGCCAGCTCGCAGACGATGGCGCCGACCATCAGCAGCAGGCTGGCCGGCAGGCGGCTCATGATCAGCGTCGCCACCTCGGTCCGCTGCAGGTAGGAGCGGCCGAGATCGCCCTGCAGCAATGCTGTGAGATAGCGCAGATACTGCTCGTGGAACGGCAGGTCGAGGCCGAGCTGGGCGCGGATATTGGCCACCACCTCCGGCGTCGCGCTGCGCCCGGCGATCTGCCGCGCAGGGTCGGCCGGCAGCAGGTACAGCAGCACGAAGGTGACCAGGCTGACCCCCAGCAGGATCAGCACGGCCTGGACCAGGCGGCGGAGCAGATAGGCGCCCATCAGTGCCGGCCCTTCTGCGTCGGATCCAGGATGTCGCGCAGCGCGTCGCCGACCAGGTTGAAGGCCAGGGCCAGCAGGATGATGGCAGCGCCGGGGATGAACACCAGCCAGGGCGCGGTCGAGAAATAGGTCTGGTTCTCGAAGATGATGTTGCCCCAGCTCGGCGTCGGCGGCTGCACCCCGATGCCGAGGAAGGACAGCGTCGCCTCCAGCAGCACCGTGGTGGCGATGCCGAGCGTGCCCCAGACGATGGTGGTGGACAGCAGATGCGGCAGCACATGACGCAGCAGGATGCGGCCGCGGGAGGCGCCGAGGCCCCATTCCGCCTCGATGAAGTCGCGCTCCGCGATCGACCGGGTCTCGGTGTAGATGATCCGGGCGATCTGCACCCAGTTCACCATGGCGATGACCAGGGCCACGATCCACAGCGACGGCTTGAAGATCGCGGCCAGCACGATCGCCAGCAGCAGGGCCGGGAAGGCCATCATCAGGTCGGTGAAGCGCATCATCGCAGCACCCAGCCAGCCGCCGACGAAGCCGGCGACGACGCCGAAGAAGGTGCCGATCAGCACCGCCGCGCCGTTGGCGACCACGCCGATGATCAGCGAGGTCTGGGCGCCGTAGACCAGGCGCGAGAACATGTCCCGGCCCAGCAGGTCGGTGCCCATCCAGAAACGGCCGTCCGGGGGCAGGGGCGCGCCCTCCAGCGTCAGCCCGTCGAACAGCTGCTCGTCGGGCGAGAAGGGCACGATCCAGGGGGCGAACAGGGCCGCGGCGACAACGACCAGGATCACGACCAGCCCGAACAGGGCCAGCTTGCGACGCAGGATCTGCTTCAGGATCGCCACCCTCAGCCTCCGCGCCGGCCAGCGGCCGGGTCCGTCGGACCGGCGGCAAGGTCGAGGCAATGCTCCTCGATGCTGCGGCGGCGCTGCATCGCGGCGCTGCGGATCTCGCGGAAGGCGTCGGCCTCGTTCAGCCCGCGCTGCGCCATCAGCGTCAGGATGGCGCGCACCACCACGGGCCGCAGGCGCAGCCTGGTCTCCAGATCGGCGATCCGGGCTTCGCGGTCGCGGCGCTCGGCGAAGCCATGCTCGGCGATCACCAGGGCGCTGAACACGCCGCCGGATGCGACCGGCTTCAGCAGATGGCCGGTGGCGCCCTGGGCCAGCACCCAGTCCAGCCGGCCCGGCGCCTCCGACCCGATCAGGGCGACCAGCGGCATCGGCGGCGCGCCGGCGGGCCAGGGGAACTGGCCGTCATGGGCTGTGTCGGCGTCGAACAGCACGAAATCGGCGGAAAGGTCAGCCTCGGCCAGCGCCGGCCAGGCCGGGCGGGCGGCGATGCCCAGCCGCTCCAGCTGGCGCAGCACCGCATCGGCCGCGGGGTGGGGCCGGTGCAGCACCACGGCGCTGCGGCCGCGGAAATTGGGGGTGGGGACGCGGCGCATG
>NZ_JANX01000197.1 GCF_000767795.1 Inquilinus limosus MP06
CTGGTGGCGCAGGCCGAGGCGCATGTGGCGACCTTGGCGCCCGGCTTCACCCATCTGCAGCCGGCCCAGCCGGTCACCTTCGCCCACCAGCTGCTGGCCCATGCCCAGACCTTCGCCCGCGACGTCGAGCGGCTGCAGGACTGGGACCGGCGCAGCGCGCGGTCGCCGCTCGGCGCCGCCGCCCTGGCCGGCTCCGCCATCGCCCTGCGCCCCGACCTGTCGGCGGCCGAGCTGGGCTATGACGGCCCCTGCGAGAACTCGATCGACGCGGTCGGCAGCCGCGACCACGTGGCGGAGTTCCTGTTCGTCGCCGCGATGCTGTCGGTGCACCTGTCGCGGCTGGCGGAGGAGGTGTTCCTGTGGTCGTCGCGCCAGTTCCGCTGGGTCGAGCTGGACGATTCCTACGCCACCGGTTCCTCGATCATGCCGCAGAAGAAGAACGCCGACATCGCCGAGCTGACGCGCGGTCGCGCGTCGCGGCTGATCGGCGGGCTGACGGCGATGCTGACGGCGCTGAAGGGCCTGCCCTTCGCCTATAATCGCGACCTGGTCGAGGACAAGCGCGCGGCCTTCGAGGCAGTCGACACGCTCGACGCCGTGCTGCCGGCGATGGCCGGGATGCTGCGCACGATGCGGGTCAATGTCGACACGCTGAAGCGCCAGTCGGTCGAGGGTTTCACCTTGGCGACCGAGGTGGCGGACTGGCTGGCCCGGCGCGGCGTGCCCTTCTCCGAGGCGCATGAGATCACCGGCGCCCTGGTCCGCCGCTGCGAGGATCGCGGCATCGGGCTGGAGGACCTGGAGGATTCCGATCTGGCGGCGGTCGACCCGCGGCTGACTCCGGAGATCCGGTCCTGCCTGACGCCGGAAGCCGCGGTCGCGGCCCGCAGCGGCCATGGCGGCACCGCGCCGGACCGGGTGCGCGAGCAGCTGGCTAGGCTGCGCGAGCTGCTGGCCGAGCAGGACAGCTGGGCCCGGGCCTATGATGGCCCGCGCGGCTGAACGGGCAGGGGGCATCGCATGACCGACATCACCACGGGCACCTATTCCATCGCCCATCTGCGCCATGTGCCGCGCCGGCACTATGGCCGCTGGGTCGCGGCGGCGCTGATCCTGCTGGCCCTGGCGGCGATCGTGAAGGCCTTCGCCGAAGGCCAGATCGCCTGGCCCGTGGTCGGCCAGTTCTTCACCGCGCCGGCGATCCTGTCCGGCCTCGGCAACACCATCCTGATGACGGTCTGCGCCATGGCGCTGGGCATCGCGCTCGGCGTCGTGTTCGCGATCATGGTGATGTCCCCGAACCCGGTGCTGAAGACCGTGGCGGTCGGCTATATCTGGTTCTTCCGCGGCACGCCGCTGCTGCTGCAACTGCTGCTGTGGTTCAACCTGGCGCTGGTGTTCCCGGTGATCGGCATCCCCGGCCTGTTCGAGGGGCGGACGGTCGATCTGATCACGCCCTTCGTGGCGACGCTGCTGGGCCTCGGCATCAACCAGGGCGCCTACACCGCCGAGGTTGTGCGCGGCGGCATCCTGTCGGTCGACCTCGGCCAGACCGAGGCGGCCAAGGCGATCGGCATGACCCGGCTGGTGGCGCTGCGCCGGATCGTGCTGCCGCAGGCGATGCGGGTGATCATCCCGCCGGTCGGCAACGAGGTGATCAGCATGGTCAAGCTGACCTCGGTCGCCAGCGTCATCCAGTACGCCGAGATGCTGCGCAACGCCCAGACCATCTACTACGCCAACGCCCGGGTGATCGAGCTGCTGATCGTCGCCGCGATCTGGTATCTGGTCGTGGTCACGCTGCTCAGCATCGGCCAGCACTTCCTGGAGAAGCATTTTTCCCGCGGCCGCGGCGACCGGCGCGGCAAGCGCGCCGCCGCGGCCCTCGACCAGCCCAAGGAGGCCTGAGCCATGCCGCCGATGGTGGTCGCCGCCGAGGTCCACAAGCATTTCGGGTCGCTGCACGCGCTGCAGGGCGTGTCGCTGGAGGTCGAGCGCGGCGAGGTGCTGTGCATCATCGGCCCCTCCGGCTCGGGCAAGAGCACGCTCTTGCGCTGCATCAACCAGCTGGAGAGCGTCGATGGCGGCGCCGTCTGGGTCGATGGCGAGCTGGCCGGCTTCCGGCGCGAGGGCGACGCGCTCTATGCCCTGACCGACCGCGAGGTGGCGCGCCAGCGCCTGGCCAGCGGCATGGTGTTCCAGCGCTTCAACCTGTTCGCGCACCTGACCGTGCTGGCCAACATCATCGAGGGGCCGGTGACGGTGCAGAGGCGGCCGAAGGCCGAGGCCGTCGCCGAGGCCCTGGTCCTGCTGCAGCGCGTCGGCCTGGCCGACAAGCGCGACGCCTATCCGGCCGAACTGTCCGGCGGGCAGCAGCAGCGCATCGCCATCGCCCGCGCCCTGGCGATGAAGCCGAAGCTGATGCTGTTCGACGAGCCGACCTCGGCCCTCGACCCCGAGCTGGTGGGCGAGGTGCTGGCGGTGATGCGCGACCTCGCCGCCAGCGGCATGACCATGATCGTGGTGACGCATGAGCTGGGCTTCGCCCGCGAGGTCGCCGGCCGAGTCGTGTTCATGGACCGCGGCCGGATCGTCGAGATAGGCCCGCCGCAGCAGGTGCTGGGCAGCCCGCGCGAGGCGCGCACCCGCGACTTCATCGCCGCCGTCCTGTCGTGACCGGCGGACCCGACAGAACAACAGGAGAGGCTTCCATGAATCGTTTCGCACTGTTCGCCGCCACGGCGGCCGTCGCCGCGCTGGCGGTCACCTCCGCCTCGGCCCAGGCCGTGCCCGACCGGATCAAGCAGGCCGGCAAGATCGTCATCGGCACCAACAACAACTACCCACCGATCATCTTCAAGGACCCGGCGACCAACGAGCTGCAGGGCTTCGACATCGACCTCGGCAAGGCGATCGCCAAGCAGCTGGGCGTCGAGGCCGAGTTCCAGGAGATCGCCTTCGCCCAGATGCTGCCGTCGCTGCAGACCGGCCGCATCGACATCGTCATGGCGGGGATGAGCGATACCCCCGCGCGGCGCGACATCGCCGATTTCGTCGACTACATGAAGTCCGGCGCGCAGTTCTACACGATCACGGCGCTGGCCGATCAGATCAAGTCGACCGACGACCTGTGCGGCAAGACCGTGGGCGCCAGCCGCTCGACCAACTGGCCGCAGCAGATCGGCGAGTGGAGCGACGCCAACTGCGTCGCCAAGGGCAAGCCGGCGATCAATGTGGTCGGCACTGAGGGCTCGGCCGACGCCCGCACCCAGCTGAAGACCCAGCGCCTGCAGGCCGCGGCCCAGGGCAACGAGACGCTGCCCTATTTCCAGCAGCTGGAGCCGAACACCTATGTGCCGATCGGCCAGGCCTTCACGGAGTCCCTGGTCGGCATCCCGGTGCTGAAGTCCGAGCCGCAGCTGCGCGACGCGGTCAAGGCGGCGGTGGAGAAGCTGCAGGCCGACGGCACCTACGACCAGATCCTGGCCAAGTACGGCCTGCAGGCGAACAAGCTGCCGGTCGCGCTGAACCAGGGGCAGTAGGGGGCGGCTCTCGCCCCTCCCACACCGTCATCGCGAGCCCCGCAGGGGCGTGGCGATCCAGCGGCACCGACCCCTGGATCGCCACGTCGCTTCGCTCCTCGCGATGACGAAGAAAAGAACATCGTAGGTTGGGTTCGCATCAGCGAACCCAACGCTGGCTCCGGCCGCGGGATGTTGGGTTCGCCGGTGCGAACCCAACCTACGCCCGAAGCCCTCAATCCTCCAGCCGGTGCACATCATGGATCAGGATGCCGGCGCCCTCCGGCGGCATCTCCATCCATTGCCGGCGCTTCAGCGTGCGCCTTGTGTCCTCGTAGCCGCTCTGCCAGTGCTCGCGCATCGAGGTGCCGGAGAATTCGTGGTCCTTGGCATGGCCCTCATAGGCCTTCTGCTGGTAGATCAGGTGCAGGATGGTGATCTCCGGCAGATGCGCCAGCTCCTCCCGCAGCCGCCGTTCCTCGGCTGTCAGCGCCTCCTCCGGCAGCTTCGCCAACGCCTGGGCCAGCCGCGTCTTCCACAGGTGCAGTCGCTTGTACAGGTCGGTGGTATAGCGGGTGCGCGACGAATACATGATGTCCTTGTGCCGGGCCATCACGTCGTTCATGTCGCGCGGCAGCTGGCCCCGGGCGCTGAACAGATCGACCTGGAATACCAGCGTGTTCAGCCCGCCATCCTGGTCCAGAAGATGCTGCAAGGGCGTGTTCGAGACGATGCCGCCATCCCAGTAGTGGTCGGTGCCGATCTTGACCATCGGCAGGGCCGGGGGCAGGGCGCCGCTGGCCATCACATGGTCGGGCCCGATCTCCTCCTCGGCGCTGTCGAAATAGGTGAAGTTGCCGGTCAGGACATTGACCGCGCCCACCGCGAAGCGCACCGGGCCGGCGTTGATCCGGTCGAAATCCACCAGCTCGGCCAGGGTCTCGCGCAGCGGCGCCGTGTCGTAATGGCTGGTGGCGCTCTTCGACCCGGCGAGGCTGAGCCAGGGGCTGACCGGATGCGGCGAGAAGAAGCCGGGCTGGCCCTGCACCATGGTCATCCAGGTGCTGGTGGCGTTGCGCATCTGGCGGAACAGGTCGCCATCCGGAGTGTAGTGCCAGATCTTGCGCTCGGTGATCCGCTCCCAGAAGGCGCGCAGCCGCTCCAGCCGCCGCTCCGGCGGGTTGCCGGCGATGATCGCGGCATTGATCGCGCCGATCGACACGCCCGACACCCAGTCCGGCTCGATCCCGTCCTCGTGCAGCGCCTGGTAGACGCCGGCCTGGTAGGCGCCCAGCGCGCCGCCGCCCTGCAGCACCAGGGCGACGCGGTCGCAGCGCTCGGGCCGCCAGCCGCGGATCGGGGCTTCGTGCTGGACAACGGGGCTGTTCGCATCCATGGCGGCCGGTCTCCTGCTCGCGGGGAGCGCACGATAGGCCGGGATGGATGACGGGCTGATGACGCGGCGGGGCCTCGCCACCGATGTCACATCACTGTCGAAAGACTGTCGCGGGACCATTCGCGCTGCCCCTCTATGAACCGCTGCGGCCGGGTCGCGGCCGATCGGTGAGAGGTGAGACCATGCGGATCCAGGACGTCCTCCGTCTGCCGTCGATGCCCGCGGCGGGCCCCAGCTACCCGGCCGGGCCGTACCGCTTCGTCGACCGCGAATACATGATCATCACCTACGAGACCGACCCGCAGGTGATCCGTGACCAGCTGCCGGAGCCGCTGGAGCCGCTGGACCGGCCGCTGGTGCATTACGAATGGATCAAGATGCCGGACAGCTCGGGCTTCGGCAGCTACACCGAATCCGGCATGGTCATCCCCTGCAGGTTCCGCGGCGAGGAGATGAGCTTCGTCGCCCAGATGTATCTCGACGACGACCCGCCGATCGCCGCCGGCCGCGAGATCTGGGGCTTCCCCAAGAAATACGCCCATCCCAAGCTGCAGATCGTCAAGGACACGCTGACCGGCACCCTGTCCTATGCCGACCAGCTCGTGGCCATGGGCACCATGGGCTACAAGCATGAGAGCATGGCCGGCAACGGCGAGCGGACGATGGCGACGCTGTCGCGCACCCAGGTGAACCTGAAGCTGATCCCCGGCGTCGACGGCCGGCCGGAGGTGTGCCAGCTGGTGGCCTACAACCTGGTCGACATCACCCCGAAGGGCTCCTGGATCGGGCCGGCGCGGCTGCACCTGGTGCCGCATGTCAACGCGCCGGTGGCCGACCTGCCGGTGCGCCGGGTGATCGGCGCCCATCACCTGATCGCCGACCTGACGCTGCCCTACGGCCGCGTGCTGTACGACTATAATCGCCCGGATTAGGGGCGGCCGGATTGGCCGGCAGCGCCGGAGCGGAGCGACCGAGACCGCTCCGCTCCGGCACGATCAGGGCCGCCGCCCCGTTGTCATGGCATCCGTTCCGCGCTGGAGGATGCCATGAAAGATGCCCCCTGGTTCTCCCGTTTCGCCAACCGGGTCGCGCACCTCGCCGGCCACCCCGCCACATTCGGGGTGGCCGCGGGGCTGATGGTGGTCTGGGCCGCGATCGGCCCGTTCGCCGGATTCTCCGATGTCTGGCAGCTGACGGTGAACACCGGCACCACCATCGTCACCTTCCTGATGGTGTTCCTGATCCAGAACACCCAGAACCGCGACACCGCGGCGCTGCAGATCAAGATCGACGAGCTGATCCGGGCCACCGAGGTGGCGCGCAACTGGATGCTCGACCTGGAGGAGCATTCCGAGGAGGACCTGCGCGAGATCCGCGAGGAGTACTGCCGGCTCGCGGCCGAGGCCCGGGGCGAGCGGGATCGCGACCGCAAGCGCGAGCGCGAAAACCGCATGGAGACTTGATGCGGGGCGGGAGCAGGGTCGCGCTCCGACGGGCCCGCGATGACGCGACGGGCCGGTCCAGGATGACGATCATGCATGACATCGACACCTCCCGGGCGGCCGGCCAGCCGGCCTCGGCCGGGACGCTCTGGCAGCGCATCGACCCGGACTCGCGCCGCCGCATCGCCAGCTTCGGCATGCGCTTCGGCACGGTGCTGGCGCTGCTGGCCCTGATCGCGCTGCCCGGCCGGCGGTCGCTGGCCGACATGCTGGCGCTGCTGCAGATGGTGATGTTCCTGTCCGCGATCTGGACCGCGCTGTTCGCCTGGGCCGCGCGCGAGGCGCCGCAGCCCGGCCGGCTGAACCTGTGGGACGAGGCCCTGGCCTTCACCGCGCTGTTCCTGGCGGTGCGCATCCTGCGGACGGTCGTGCTGGGAGACTAGAGTCCCCCACCGTCATTGCGAGGAGGCGAAGCCGACGAAGCAATCCAGGGGCCGGTGCGCACCGGCCCCTGGATTGCTTCGCTGCGCTCGCAAGGAAGACGGGTCTACCCCGCCTCCGCCAACCGCTCCCGGTCATGCGGCGCGGACAGGTCCAGCAGCGGGCCCTTCGGCACGATGCCGGTCGGGTTGATGGTGCGGTGGCTCTCGTAATAGTGGCGCTTGATATGCGTCATCTCGATCGTCGCGGCCACATGCGGGCGCTGCGCGATCTCGCGGGTGAAGCCCCACAGCGCCGGGTATTCGTGCAGCGGCCGCAGGTTGCACTTGAAATGGCCGTGATAGACCGGGTCGAAGCGCAAGAGGGTGGTGAACAGCCGGATGTCGGCCTCGGTCAGCCGGTCGCCGACCAGCCAGCGATGCGCCGCCAGATGCGCCTCCAGCCGGTCCAGCATCTCGAACAGCCGGGTCACCGCCTCCTCATACACCGCCTGGTCGGTGGCGAAGCCGGCCTTGTAGACGCCGTTGTTCACCCGGTCATAGACCTCGGCGTTGATGGCGTCGATCTCGGGCAGCAGGGCGGCCGGCGACAGGTCGACCGACCGGTCGGCCCACTCGTTGAACTCCGAGTTCAGCATCCGGATGATCTCGGCCGATTCGTTGTTGACGATCGTGCGGGTGTGCTTGTCCCACAGCACCGGCACGGTGACCCGGCCGGTGTAGTCCGGCTTGGCCAGGGTGTAGACCTCGTGCAGCGCCGCCTTGCCGTTGACCCGGTCGCCGGTCGCGCCGGGGGACCGCACGCCGGTGCGGATGTCGGCGAAGGTCCAGCCCTGCTCGCCCATGAACGGGTCGACCGCGTCGACCGAGATCACGTCCTCCAGCCCCTTCAGCGCCCGCACGATCAGGGTGCGGTGCGCCCAGGGGCAGGCGTAGCAGACATAGAGGTGGTAACGGCCGGGCTCGGCCTTGAAGCCGGAGCTGCCATCGGCGCTCACCCGGTTGCGGAAGGCGCTGTCCTGCCGCACGAAGCGCCCGCCGGTCGATTTGGTGTCGTACCACTGGTCGGCCCAGCGGCCTTCGATCAGCAGGCCCATCGCATCCTCCTTCGGCCGCCGGACGGATCCCGGCGGCAACAACATCTACTCAGGGTATCGGTCTCGAAGGCAGCATAAACCGATTGCCTCTCCCGCGTCCGGCGGGAGAGGCAACACGAACTTGACTGCTCTCTCAGCCGGCCAGCTTCGAGGCGATCTTGGTCACATGCGCGCCCTGGAAGCGGGCGCCGGCGAGCTCGTTGGCGCTCGGCTGGCGCTGGCCCTGGCCGCCGGCGATGGTGGTGGCGCCGTAGGGCGACCCGCCGGAGATCTCGTCCAGCGTCATCTGGCCCTGGAAGGAGTAGGGCAGGCCGACCACCACCATGCCCTGGTGCAGCAGGAAGGTGTGGAAGCTGAGGATCGTCGCCTCCTGGCCGCCATGCTGGGTCGCGGTCGAGGCGAAGACGCTGCCGACCTTGCCGATCAGCGCGCCCTTCATCCACAGGCCGCCGGCCTGGTCGAGGAAGTTGCGCATCTGCGCCGCCATCATGCCGAAGCGGGTCGGCACGCCGAAGATCACGGCGTCGTAGTCGGCCAGCTCGTCGATGGTGGCGATCGGCGCCGCCTGGTCGAGCTTGAAGTGGGAGGAGCGGGCGACCTCTTCCGGCACCAGCTCGGGCACGCGCTTGATGGTGGGCTCGCCGCCGGCCTCGCGGACGCCTTCGGCCACCGCGGTGGCCATGGTCTCGATATGGCCGTAGGAGCTGTAGTAGAGGACCAGGACCTTCGTCATCGCATCGTTTCCCTTCGCGGACACGCCATCGGCGCTGCTGGGGAAAGGTAACCCCGGCGGAGCGCCGGGATAACCCGGCGATCCGGCACAGGATTGTTTCCCAGAACGCGACGATCCGGCCTGCCGATCTGCTATCCTCGACGCATGATGACCGCGATCCCCGTGCTTGAGACCCGCCGCCTCCTGCTCCGCCCGCTGGAGCTGGCTGACGCCCCGGCGGTGCAGCGGCTGTTTCCGCATTGGGAGGTCGTGCGCCACCTGAACGCCCGGGTGCCATGGCCCTATCCGCCGGACGGCGCGCTGGCGCATCTGCGCGACATGCTGCTACCGGCCATGGCGCGGGGCGAGGCCTGGCACTGGTCGCTGCGCCTGAAATCCGCCCCGGACGAGCTGATCGGCTCCATCTCCCTGCGGGCCGGGGACGAGAACGAGAATCGCGGCTTCTGGCTCGGCGCGCCCTGGCACGGGCAGGGGCTGATGACCGAGGCCGCCGACCGGGTCACCGACTACTGGTTCGAGGATCTCGGCTTCCCGGTCCTGCGCATGTCCAAGGCGATCGGGAATGCGGGCTCCCGCCGGATCTCGGAGAAATCCGGCATGCGGGTGGTGGCGACGATGGAGCGGGACTACGTCTCCGGCCGCCTGCCCTCCGAGCTGTGGGAGATCACCCGCGAGGAATGGCGGGCCCGCCGCCGGGGGCAGACGGCCGGAGGGTGAGCGTCAGGCCGCCTGGGCCGCCGCCGCGTCCGCCGCCCGGCGCCGCGCGGTGACGGCGAGGAGGATGAGGGCGATCGCCGCCGACAGGGCGCCGACCCATCCGAGGGCGGGGACGCCGCCATGGTCGAGCGTCGCAGCCCCGAGCGCCGAGCCGAAGGCGATGCCGGCATAGAGCGCCGAGGAGTTCAGCGATGCCGCGATCATCCCGACCTCCGGCGCCAGCCGGATCAGCCGCGTGGTCTGCGCCGGGTGGAAGGCCCAGCCGGCGACGGCCCAGACCAGCATCAGCGGCGCGATGGCGAACAGCGCCCGGCCGCCCGACAGGGCCGTGGCGGCGCCGAGGCCGGCCAGGGCCAGGGCCAGGAAGGCGAGGGCGCCGAGCTGCAGCCGCACCGGGCCGATCCGGTCGGTCAGCTGGCCGCCGACGAAATTGCCGATGGCGGAGCCGATGCCGAACAGGAACAGCACGGCGCTGACCCCGTCCGGGCCGATCCCGGCGGTCTGCTCCAGATAGGGCGCGATGAAGGT
>NZ_JANX01000198.1 GCF_000767795.1 Inquilinus limosus MP06
CCTATGGCGGCGCCTTCCAGGCGATGCTCGCGGTGCTGGTCGCCGCCACCCTGGCGGCCGCGCTGGCCGCCTATGCCCTGCTGCGCCGGCGGGACCGGCGCCGGGCGGCGGAACGGACGGAGGCCTGCGAGGCGTAGCGACGCTCAGGCCTCGTCTGCCGGCCCGATGACGTCGCTGCCGATGCGCAGGCGGTGGCCGTCCAGGTCCTCGACATTCATCTCGCGCATGCCCCAGGGAAAGTTGGTCGGTGGCTGGCGGATGATGGCGCCGCTGGCCTGGTACTCCCGATGCAGCGCGTCGACATCGTCGACATTGACGCACAGCCACATGCCGGGCGCGCCTTGCGCTCCCTGGCACAGGAAGATCCGTACCGGGCCGCGGTCGATGCAGGCGAAGCCCGGCGGGTCGCCCCATTCCCAGTCCAGCCGGAAGCCCAGCTTGTCGCGGTAATAGGCGATGGCGGCCGGCACGTTCCGGACATTCAGGACCGGGACCAGGCTGTCGAAGCGCGGGCCGACGGATTGCGCCGGCGCCGCTCCGGCCGCGACCAGCAACCGGGCGATGTCCGGGTCGGCTCCTGCCGGCAGGCCGTCCAGCGGCGTGTTGCCCCGGCCGTCCCGTGCGACAGGATCGGCGCCCAGGCCCAGCAGCAGCCGCACCATCTCCGGCCGATTCTTGATCACCGCCAGGTGCAGCGGCGTGCGGCTGCGGTCGAACCGGCTCATCGGCCGCATAATCGCGGTCGGGTCGGCCGCGGCCAGCGCCCGCGCCAGATCGATGCGGCCGAGGGCGATGGCGGCGGGGAATGTCGGAGCGGCCCCGGCCGCCAGCAGCCGCTCCGCCACCGCCGCATGGGTCTTGCGGAAGCAGGTGGCCCAGCCGATGGCGCCCAGCGCATGCGCGTCGCCGGCGCCGTCCGGGTCGGCCCCCGCGGCCAGCAGCCGGTCGACCACGGCCAAGTGCCCGCCGGCTGCGGCCCAGTGCAGGGCGGTGGCGTTGTCGGCGCGGTCACGGCGGTCGACCTCGATGCCGGATCGCAGCAGCAGCTCGACGCAGGCGAGGTGCCCGGCCTCAGCGGCCAGGTGCAGCAGCGGCCGGTTCCAGCTGCCGCCGGTGACCTCGCGTCTGGCCGGATGGGCAGCCAGCAGCGCCTCCAACTCGCGGGCCCGGCCGCGCAGCGTCGCGGCCAGCACCCGTCCGTTCAGGCTCAGGCCATCGACATGCGCCTTCAGGGCACGCCAGCTGGTGAAGCCGTAGGTCCGGGCGACGGCCAGCTGGGCCTGGTGCAGCCGTGCGCCCGGCTCCTCGGTGCGCAGCGCGGCCAGCCGCTGCTTGGCGGTCTTCCTCAGCCAGTCGATGTCGGGACGGGGCGGAAGCGGCTCAGCCATGGAACACCTTCTTTCTCATGGCCCGATGTCCGCGTCGACGGGCCGGAAAGAAGATGCGTTCGGCGAAGCTGGAGGCGGGTTCAACCCTTCACGCGGACCGTCGGTCGCCTCACGACCGTGTCCCGAGACTAGGGGCGATCCGGAGCGGCCGTCAATCCGCGGCCGGAAACGAAAAAGCCTCCCCGCAGGCGGGGAGGCCTTGTCCGGAGCCGGACCCTCGGGCTTACGACGCGTCCGGGATCAGCTTGGCGCGCAGCGATCGGCGCGCCTCGTGGTCCAGGCGCTGCAGCGCCTCGCGGATCTGCTGGCTGATGGCGCCGGCCTCGGCGTCCGGGTTGCGGAAATAGGCCTGCGCCTCGGCGATCATGATCGGCAGGGCGGCGGCGGCGGCCTTGGCCGCGGCGGCCGGCGACGACGCCTTCGCCGCCATGCCGCGGATGCTGGTGGCCAGCTCCGCGGCCGAATTCTTCCAGCCGGCCGGGCCGGTCTCGGACACGTCGGTCGCGGCCTCCTCGACGATCTGGTCGATCAGCACGCCCGAATCCCGCGCCCCGGACCAGGAGGCGGCCAGGCGCCCGTCGCGGTCGCGCACCTCCGTCCAGCGGAAGGTCTGGCGTTCCTCGTCGGTCAGGATGCGCTCCACCCGCGCGAACATGCCGCTGACCGACCGGGACCAGCCCGCCGGCAAAGTCGCCAGCTGTTCGCGGACCCGGGCATCCACGCGTGCGCCGCAACTCTTCAGCAACTGCTTCAGCCGCTGGGGGGCCCGCTGCTTTACCGCCATACTCTCCTCGCTCTCCCTCGAATGATCGCCGCGGCGCATTGCTCCTGTCCCAGGGGCGCCACGATCTGTCGAATTGATTCAAATGGGCTTCGCCGGGAAGAATCAAGTCACACCCTGCCGCGGATGGCGAGTCATTCCTTCGGCTGAAACGGAGGGCGGCGGAATCCCTCGGTTCCGCTGCGCTGGACCGCCGCGCTTGAACAACTGATATTTTAGTATACGGTGCATACCAGAACGAGACGGGAGGGCGCGGATGCGCGGTGCGGCGGCCGGAGAGGACGGGCCGGGGGGGCGGCGGCGGATGCCGCGCTCGTCGCGCCTCGACGCGCTGTCGCAGGGCCGTCCCGCCACCGCCTCCGCCCTGATTCGCCGGGCGCTGCGCAGCGACATCGTCGCCCTTCGCCTGAAGCCCGGCACGCCGCTGTCGGAGAAGGAGATCGCCGAGGGCTACGGCGTCAGCCGCACCCCGGTGCGCGAGGCGGTGCTGCGGCTGGCCGATGAGGGGCTGGTCGACATCTTCCCGCAGTCCGGCACCTTCGTGTCGCGCATTCCGGTGCACGCCCTGCCCGAGGCGATCATCATCCGCAGATCGCTGGAGGAGACGACGGCGCGGATGGCGGCCGAGCGCGCCAGAAGCAGCCAGGTCGCCACCCTGCGCGCGGTGATGGAGCGGCTGCGCGAGACCGAGGCGGCGGGCGACCGCGACGGCTTCCACCAGGCCGACGAGGCCTTCCACGCCGGCATCGCCGAGGCCGCCGGCCATCCCGGCATCTGGACCCTGGTGCAGCAGGTCAAGATCCAGGTCGACCGGTATCGCCGCCTGACCCTGCCGGAGGAGGGGCGGCTGGCCCGGATCATCGCCGAGCACGGCGCCATCCTGGACGGGATCGAGGCCCATGACCCGGACCGCGCGGCGGCGCGGATGGGCGCGCATCTCGGCGCGCTGCTCGACGATCTGGGCGGCATCAAGGACCACAATCCGGACTTTTTCGTCGACGCGCCGCCGCCGGGCACCTGAGCCGCGGCGGGCCGGGGACGAGGCAGGGGAGGGTGCACGCCCGATGCAGTACGAGTTCGATTTCGACAGCCTGCGCGACTACTGGCCGTCCTTCCTGCACGGCGCGCTGATGACGCTGGAGATGACGCTGGTGGCCACCGTGGCCGGCCTCGCCATCGGCGTGGTCTGCGCCATCGGCCGCCGCGGCCGGTCGCGCTGGATCGCCGGGCTGTGCGGCGCCTATGTCGAGATCGTCCGCAACACCCCCTACCTGATCCAGATCTTCTTCCTGTTCTTCGGCCTGTCCAGCATCGGCCTCCGGCTGCCGATCTTCGCCGCCGCGGTGCTGACCATGGTGATCAATGTCGGCGCCTACACGGCGGAGATCGTGCGCGCCGGCATGGACACGGTGCCGCCCGGCCAGGTCGAGGCGGCGCAGGCGCTGGGCCTGTCGACGCCGCAGATCTACTGGGACGTGATCCTGCGCCCGGCGCTGGAGCGGGTGTATCCGGCCCTGACCAGCCAGTTCGTGCTGATGATGCTGTCCTCCTCCGTCACCTCGCAGATCTCGGCGGAGGAGCTGACGGCGATCGCCAACACCATCCAGTCCGACACCTTCCGGCCGTTCGAGACCTACATCGTCGTGGCGCTCTTGTACCTCGCCATGGCGCTGCTGCTGAAGTTCGGCTTCCACCTGTTCGGCCAGGCGATCTTCCCGCGCCGCCGCCGGCTCGGCACCCCGCTCTGAGGAGGCCGGCATGGGCGGCGCCTTCACCGTCAACCACCTGATCTACCTGCTGCAGGGCACGGCCTGGACCGTGGTGCTGTCGCTGCTGGCCTTCGCGCTGGGCGGCATCGCCGGCTTCGGCGTCATGCTGCTGCGGATCTCTCGCGGCCGGATGCTGCGGCGGGCGGCCTTCGTCTATGTCCAGGTGATCCAGGGCACGCCGCTGCTGATCCTGCTGTTCCTGGTCTATTTCGGCCTCGGCATCGTCGGCATCGAGGTGCCGCCGCTGCTGGCCGCCGGCGTGTCGCTGATGATCTATTGCAGCGCCTTCCTGGGCGAGATCTGGCGCGGCTGCGTCGAGGCGGTGCCGAAGACCCAGAGCGAGGCGGCCGAATGCCTGGCGCTGAACCGCTGGCAGGTGCTGACCGACGTCATCCTGCCCCAGGCCATGCGCATCGCCACCCCGCCGACCGTCGGCTTCCTGGTGCAGGTGCTGAAGAGCACCTCGCTGGCCTCGGTGGTCGGCTTCGTCGAGCTGACCCGCGCCGCCCAGGTCATCAACAACTCCCTGTTCCAGCCATTCCTCGTCTTCGGCATCGCCGGGCTGATCTACTTCGCCCTCTGCTACCCGCTGTCGCGCTGGAGCCGTTCCCTCGAAAGGAAGATGAATGTCGGCCGTCGTCACGCTGCGTGATGTCCACAAGCGCTTCGGCGAGCTCGAGGTGCTCAAGGGCGTCTCCTTCGAGGTCGCGAAGGGCGAGGTCGTCGCCATCATCGGCCGCAGCGGCTCGGGCAAGAGCACGGCGCTGCGCTGCGTCAACCGGCTGGAGACGATCCAGTCGGGCAGCATCGAGGTCTGCGGCCACAAGGTCGACGCGGCCGACCTGAACCTGCGCGCCCTGCGCCAGGACGTCGGCATGGTGTTCCAGAGCTACAACCTGTTCCCGCATCTGACGGTGGAGGAGAACATCACCCTGGCGCCGCGCCGGGTGCGCCGGATGCGCGGGTCGGAGGTGCGCGACCTAGCCCGCGCGGCGCTGGAGCGGGTCGGCCTGGCCGACAAGATCAACGCCTATCCCGAGCAGCTGTCGGGCGGCCAGCAGCAGCGGGTGGCGATCGCCCGGTCGCTGGCGATGAGCCCGAAGGTGATGCTGTTCGACGAGGTGACCTCGGCGCTCGACCCGCATCTGACGGGCGAGGTGCTGAAGGTGATGGAAAGCCTGGCCCGGGGCGGCATGACGATGCTGGTGGTGACGCATGAGATGGCGTTCGCCCGCCGCGTCGCCGACCGGATCATCTTCATGCATCTGGGCAAGGTCTGGGAGACGGGGCCGGGCGGGATGCTCGCGGCGCCGCAGACGGGGGAGCTCCGCGACTTCCTGTCCAACGGGCTCTGATCGCGGGAACCGGTGCCGGCCCGGTCGGGGCCGGCCGACACAAGACGTAAACGGGTGGAGGAACGTCATGACGCTGACAGGAATGCTGAAGGTCGCCGCCGCCGCGGCGGCGCTGTGGGTCGCGGCCGCGCCAGTGGCGCAGGCGGAGTCGCTGGACGACATCCAGTCGACCAAGAAGGTGCGCATCGCCGTGGCCATGGGCGTGCCGCTGTTCGCCTTCGTCGACGACAAGCTGCAGCCCACGGGCTCGGACGTCGAGACGGCGAAGATGATCGCCAAGTCTCTCGGGGCGGAGCTGGAGCTGGTGCAGATCACCAACGCCGCCCGGGTGCCGACGATCCAGACCCGCAAGGCCGACCTGCTGGTCGCCGACCTGGCGATCACCGAGGAGCGCAAGAAGGCGGTGGATTTCACCATCCCCTACGCCACGCTGAACATCGAGGTGGCGGCCCCGGCCGGCGTCGCGATCAAGGATTATGCCGACCTCGCCGGCAAGCGCATCGGCGTGACCCGGGCCACGGTCAACGACACGCTGGTGACCAGGAACGCCAAGGATGCCGAGATCGTCCGCTTCGAGGATGACGCGACGCTGATCACCGCCGCCGTCTCCGGCCAGGTCGACATCGTCTCGACCCAGAGCGCAGTGGTGTCGGAGATGAACAAGGGCCGGTCGGACAAGCTGGAGACCAAGTTCGTGCAGCAGGAGCTGAATCTCGGCATCGCCCTGCCGAAGGGCGAGCCGAAGCTGAAGGCCTGGCTGGACGACTGGATCAAGGCGCATTTCGCCGATGGCAGCCTGAACGCCACCTTCAAGCAGTTCCACGGCCGCGATCTGCCGGCGGATCTGGTCACGCGGTGATAGCTCTGGAAGACCATCCCTTAACTTAGTCCCCCCTCTCCTTGCGGGAGGGGGGCAGGGGGAGGGGTCTGCGCGCGTCCGCGCGCGAATGCGTGGAGGGTCTATCCTCTGGTCGGGCCGTCGGCCGGCTCGGGCTGAGGAAACCCCCTCCCCTACCCCCCTCCCGCGAGGGAGGGGGGGACTCGGTTGGCTCTCGGCCGCCGGTCGCGCTCCCGCTCGAGCTCGGAGTTCAGCTCGGCGCCGATCAGGAAGATCACCGTCGACAGCCAGATCCAGGTCAGGAAGCCGATCACGGCGCCGAGCGAGCCGTAGGTCGCGCCGTAATTGGCGAAGCGCGCGACGTACCAGGAGAACAGCATCGACCCGCCGAGCCAGACGGTGGCGGCGACGATGCCGCCCCAGTTCAGCCAGTGCTCGCGCCGGCCGCCGGGGCCGTAGCGGTAGACCAGCGTCAGCGCCGCGATCGTCGCCAGGTACAGCGCCGGCCAGCGCAGCAGCCAGATCAGCGTGCCGGCGGCGGAGCCGAGGCCGACAAGGTTCAGCGCGATCGGCACCGCCACCACCACGGCCAGCGCCAGCGCGGCGAAGCCGATGGCGCAGAGCGTGAACAGCAGCGACACCAGGTTGAGCCGGAGGAAGCCGCGCCGCTCCTCCTCGTCATAGGCGACGTTGAGGGCGTCGAACATCGCCTTCACCCCGGCATTGGCGCTCCACAGCGAGATGGCGAGGCCGGCGAAGAAGGCGATGCCCAGGCTCTTCGGCGGCTGGCTGGCGATGCGCTGCAGCTGCCCGGCGATGAGGTCGAGGCTGCCGGCCGGCAGGATGACGGCGAGGTCCTCGATGTTCTGCTGCACGGTCGAGACGTCGGCGATCAGGCCGTACAGCGAGACGAACACGCCGATCGCCGGGAACAGCGCCAGCAGGGTGTAGTAGGCGACGCCGGCCGCCAGCGCGAACACGCGGTCCTCGCCGATCTCGCCCCACACCCGCCACAGCACGATGCCCGCGCGGCGCGCCCTGCGCTTCCACCGCCGGTCCGTCGTCCTGGTTTGCGCCGTCATGGCGATTCTGTGCCTCCGTTCCACCCCGCCGACCATAAGTGTTGGCGGCCATGACGGAAATCCGGTTGACGCGGCGACTCCGGCCACGAACCATCCGGGGTCACGCCCGTGATCGACCAGGGAGTTCTGCCGTGCCCCGTCTGAGCCCGTCCTCCAGCCACTACGGCGCCGTCATGGCGGTCGTCGACGGCGACAAGATGGTCGGCATCCAGCCCTATGCCAGCGACATCGACCCGTCGCCGATCATCAACTCGCTGCCCGGCATGGTGCACGGCAACCTGCGCGTGTCGCAGCCGATGGTCCGGGCCGGCTGGCTGGCGCAGCGGCACCGGAGCGACGGCCGCCGCCGCGGCGCCGACGCCTTCGTGCCGGTGTCGTGGGAGACGGCGTTGGAGCTGGTGGCGGGCGAGCTGGAGCGGGTGCGGACCGAGCATGGGCCCGAGGCGATCTATGGCGGCAGCTACGGCTGGGGCAGCGCCGGCCGGCTGCACAACGCGCCGACCCTGCTGCGCCGCATGCTGGGCTTCACCGGCGGCTTCACCGCCTCGGTCAACAACTACAGCTTCGGCGCCGCCCTGCCGCTGATCCCGCACATCATCGGCGACTTCAACCGCGTGCTGGTCGAGACCACCGACTGGCGCAGCATTGCCAGCGACGGCCGGCTGGTGGTGGCCTTCGGCGGCATGCCGCCGCGCAACAGCCAGATCGCCTCCGGCGGCACCGGCAAGCACCAGCAGCGCGACTGGAACCGCCGCAGCCGCGAGGCCGGGGTGCAGTTCGTCTATATCGGCCCGGTGCGCGACGACATGGCGGAGGAGGCGCAGGCCGAATGGCTGGCGCCGCGGCCGAACACCGACACCGCGATCATGCTGGGCCTGGCCCACACGCTGGTGGCCGAGGGGCTGTACGACCGCGGCTTCGTCGACCGCTACACCAGCGGCTTCGACCGCTTCCTGCCTTATCTGACGGGCCAGTCCGACGGCACGCCGAAGGACGCCGACTGGGCTGCCAATATCTCCGGCCTGCCCGCCGCCACCATCCGCGACCTGGCGCGGCGCATGGCGTCGCAGCGCACCATGATCAGCCTCAGCTGGTCGCTGCAGCGCGGCGACCATGGCGAGCAGCCCTACTGGATGGGCACGGTGCTGGCGGCGATGCTGGGCCAGATCGGCCTGCCCGGCGGCGGCATCGGCTACGGCTACGGCGCCGAGGCCAATGTCGGCTCGGCCAGCGACGGCCGCAGCCGCAGCCGCATCATCCCGGGCCCGAACCCGACCGGCCGCTACATCCCGGTGGCCCGCATCTCCGACCTGCTGCTGCGGCCGGGCGAGACCGACGACTACAACGGCCACCGCATCACCTATCCCGACATCAAGCTGGTCTACTGGGCCGGCGGCAACCCGTTCCACCACCACCAGGACCTGAACCGGCTGCTGCGCGCCTGGGCGAAGCCGGAGACGGTGATCGTGCAGGAGCCGTGGTGGACCCCGGTGGCCCGCCGCGCCGACATCGTGCTGCCGGCGACCACGACCTTCGAGCGCAACGACATCGGCGGCGCCGCGCGCGACCCCTACATCCTGGCCATGCCGCAGGCGATCCCGCCGGTCGGCCAGGCGCGCAGCGACTTCGACATCCTGGCCGAGCTGTCGGACCGGGCCGGCGAGCGTCACGCCTTCACCGAGGGCCGCGACGAGATGGACTGGGTCCAGCATTTCTACGAGAACGACCGCCGCACCGCCGCCGAGGCGGGGATCGAGCTGCCGGACTTCCAGGAGTTCTGGGAGATCGGCCATGTCGAGCTGCCGCTGTCGGAGAAGCCGAAGATCCTGCTGCAGGCCTTCCGCGCCGACCCGGTGGCCAACAAGCTGCCGACGCCGAGCGGCCGGATCGAGATCTTCTCCGACCGCATCGCCGGCTTCGGCTATGACGACTGCCCGGGCCACCCGATGTGGCTGGAGCCGGCGGAATGGCTCGGCTCGCCGGAGACGGAGCGCTTCCCGCTGCACCTGATCTCGAACCAGCCGAAGACCCGGCTGCACAGCCAGCTCGACCCCGGCGTGACCAGCCGCAGCGAGAAGGTGGCGGATCGCGAGCCGGTGTGGATCCACCCGGCCGACGCCGCCGCCCGCGGCATCCGGGACGGCGATGTGGTGCGGCTGTTCAACGACCGCGGCGCCTGCCTGGCCGGGGCGCTGGTCACCGACAAGGTGATGCCGGGCGTCATCCAGCTGGCCACCGGCGCCTGGTACGACCCGGAGGTGCCGGGCCAGGTCGGGGCGATGTGCAAGCACGGCAACCCCAACGTGCTGACGCGGGACAAGGGCACCTCTCGCCTCGGCCAGGGCGCCAGCGCCCACACCTGCCTGGTCGAGATCGCGAAGCACGAAGGCCCGGCGCCGCGCGTCACCGCCTTCGACCCGCCGGTGATCCTGGACCCGAGGGCCGAGGCGGCGGAGTAGGGGGCGCGTTGTTTTGCGTTGCCTCTTCCGCTTGCGAGACCTTTTCGATCACCTGAACCGACGCCTGCTTTCCACACTCCCCCTCCCCTTGCGGGAGGGGGTGGGGGAGGGGGTTGTCGATGGCGAGAGCCAGCGTGGCGTAAGCCGGGATTCTGCAGGATCGGTGACGACGCCC
>NZ_JANX01000199.1 GCF_000767795.1 Inquilinus limosus MP06
CTGGTCGGACCAGCACGAGTTGACGCTGCAGATCGCCGGCCTGGCCGATGAGGGCCGGGCGACGGTCGGGCGCGACCTCGGCGACGGTGCCCGGCTGCTGTTCCACCTGGCGGCGGACGGACGGCTGGTCGCGGCCGGCGGCCTCGGCCCGCTCGGCAAGATCGCGCGCGAGATCCGCCTGGCCGAGATGCTGATCGCCCGGCGCGCCGCGCCCGACCCTGGCTCGCTCGCCTCGCCGGAGGTAAAGCTGAAATCGCTGCTGGCGGCGTGATCCGGCGGCGCCGCACCGCCACGGGACCCGCCATGCTGACCGGCAAGACCATCATCGTCACGGGTGCCGCCTCCGGCATCGGCGCCGCGACCGCGCGGCTGGTCACGGCCTGGGGCGGCCGCGTCATCGCCGTCGACCGGCACGCGCCGGCTGATCCCATGGATGCCTTCTTCCGCGCCGACCTGTCCGATCGCGCGTCGATCGACGCACTGGTGGCGGCCCTGCCGGAGGGCACGCACGGCCTGGCCAACATCGCCGGCGTGCCGCCGACCCGGCCGGCGGCCGAGGTGCTGCGGGTCAACCTGGTCGGCCTGAAACACCTCACGGTCGGGCTGGCGCCGAAGCTGGCCGACGGCGCCGCGATCGTGAACCTCGCCTCCCTGGCCGGGCTGGACTGGGCCGAGTCCCTGCCCGCCATCCGCGCCAGCGAGGATCTGGGCTTCGAGGAGGTCGAGGCGTTCTGCGATCGCCACGGCATCGCCGGCGCCCGCAGCTACCTCTTCGCCAAGGAGGCGCTGGTCGCCTGGACCCACCGCAACCGCTGGACCTGGCGCGACCGCGGCATCCGCATGAACGCGATCAGCCCCGGGCCGGTCGACACGCCGATCCTGCCCGACTTCCTGGCCAGCCTCGGCGACCGGGCGCGGGCGGAGATGGCGGTGATGGACCGGCCCGGCCGGCCGGAGGACATTGCCCCCGCGGTCGGCTTCCTGCTGTCCGACGCCTCGTCCTGGATCCGCGGCGCCAATGTGCCGGTCGATGGCGGCATGCACGCCCATGTCCAGGCCCGGCGGCACGGGCTTTAGCCGGGTCATCTCAAGCAGATGATGCTCGCTTCACGCGTTGCCTCTCCCGCTTGCGGGACCTTTTCGCAACGCTTCTCCCTCGCCGTCATTGCGAGGAGGCGAAGCCGACGAAGCAATCCAGGGGCCGGTGCGCACCGGCCCCTGGATTGCTTCGCTGCGCTCGCAATGACGGTGTCAGGAATTCTGAAAAGATCTCTCAAGCGGGAGAGGCACCGCGAAGACGGTCGACATTCCGTCGACCCGAAACAATCGTGTTCTATCCGCGCGGCACCGCCAGGGCCACAACTCGCGCGGCCTCCTGCAGCGCCGGCAGGAAGCGGTCGCGCATCTCCCCTGCCCCGACGCGCGAGGCCGGCGCGCTCATGTTGATCGCCAGGTGGCCGGCGGAGATGCCGCCCGGCACCGCGACGGCGATCGAGCTCAGCCCGGTCTCCAGCTCCTCCGACACCAGGGCGTAGCCGCGGCCGCGCACCTCGGCCAGCCGCTCGGCCAGCGCCGCGCGCGTGGTCAGCGTGTGCTCGGTGAACCGCTCCAGCACCGCCGCCTCGAAATACCGCTCCAGCTCGCGCGGGTGCAGCGCTGCCAGCAGCGCCTGGCCCATCGAGGTGGCATGCGCCGGCAGCCTTGTGCCGACACCGAGGCCGACCGTCATGATCCGGTGCGGCGCCGGCGACCGGGCGACATAGGTGATCATCGTCCCGTCCAGCATGGCGGCGGAGGCCGATTCGCCCAGGCTTCGCGTCAGCCCCAGGAGGGCATCGCGCACCCGCTCGATCTCGCCCATGCCGGACAGGAAGCTGTGGCCGAGCGACAGGATCGCCGGCGTCAGCTCGAAATGCTTGCCGTCGCTGCGGGCATAGCCGGCCTCGCACAGGGTCAGGAGGAAGCGCCGCGCCGCCGCCCGGGTCAGCCCGGTGCGCTCCGCCGCCTCGGTGATGGTCTGCCGGCGGTGCCCCGCGCCGAAGCTGCGGATCACGTCCAGCCCCTTGCGGAACGACAGGACCTGCTCGATGCGCTGCAGCGTCTTCCTCCCTGGCGTCCTCCTGTTCGCTGAGCGAACAAGAGGTTCATTCTGCGAACAGATCCTTGACCCGATCCGCCGCCCGGCACAAGACAGCAGACAGAAAAACGCAAGAAAGAGGGGAGCGTCCGGGATGGCGGGCACCGTCACCCTTCCGCCGACCGATGCCGCGGCGGGCCCAGGCCCGGCCCCGCGCGCCTTCCTGCTCTTGCCGTCGACGCCCCGCGGGCCGGCACGCCCCGGCCGCACAGGATCCGCAACCGCGTCACGAGGCTGAAGACACCGCATGGTCGCATCCATCCCCGAGGACCGCCCGCTGAGTCCGTCACCCAGCGCCGCCATCGCGGCGATGAGCACCCGCGACCGCATCGTCGCGATCGTCGGCAGCTCCTCCGGCAACCTGGTGGAGTGGTACGACTTCTACACCTACGCCTTCACCTCGCTGTACTTCGCCAGCGCCTTCTTCCCGAAGGGCGACCCGACCAGCCAGCTCCTGAACACCGCCGGCATCTTCGCCGCCGGCTTCCTGATGCGGCCGATCGGCAGCTGGCTGTTCGGCTGGATCGCCGACAAGCACGGTCGCCGCACCTCGATGATGCTGTCGGTGCTGATGATGTGCGCCGGGTCGCTGGCGATCGCGGTGCTGCCGACCTATGAGAGCATCGGCGCCGCGGCCGGCGTGCTGCTGCTGGCCGCCCGGCTGGTGCAGGGCCTGTCGGTCGGCGGCGAGTACGGCACCAGCGCGACCTATATGAGCGAGGTGGCGGCGCGCCGGCACCGCGGCTTCTTCGGGTCGTTCCAGTATGTCACGCTGATCGGCGGCCAGCTGCTGGCGACGCTGGTGGTGGTGATCCTGGAATTCTCGCTGTCCGGCGATGAGATCCGGGCCTGGGGCTGGCGCATCCCCTTCGTGGTCGGCGCCGCGGCCGCAGTCATCGCGCTCTATCTGCGCCGGTCGCTGATCGAGACCAGCTCGGCCGAGGTGCGCAAGTCGAAGGAGGCCGGCACGATCGGCGCCCTGTTCCAGCACCCGCGGGCCTTCCTGACCGTGCTGGGCTTCACCGCCGGCGGGTCGCTGATCTTCTACACCTACACCACCTACATGCAGAAATACCTGGTCAACACCGCCCATCTGGACACGAAGACGGTGAGCCTGGTGATGGCGGCGGTGCTGTTCGTCTACATGATCGCGCAGCCGGTGTTCGGCGCCCTGTCCGACCGCATCGGCCGGCGCAACAACATGCTGCTGTTCGGGGGGCTGACGACGCTGACCACGGTGCCGCTGCTCGGCGCCATCGGCCGGGTCACCAGCCCCTATGCCGCCTTCGGGCTGATCCTGTGCGGCCTGGCCGCCGTCAGCTTCTACACCTCGATCAGCGGGCTGGTGAAGGCCGAGCTGTTCCCGATGGCGGTGCGCGCCCTGGGCGTCGGCCTGTCCTATGCCATCGCCAACGCCGCCTTCGGCGGCAGCGCCGAATATGTGGCGCTGTGGCTGAAGGACATCGGCGTCGAGGGCTGGTTCGCCTGGTACGTCACCGGCCTGTGCGCCATCGCCTTCGTCGTCGCCATCCTGATGCCGGACAACCGCCGCGAGAGCCTGATAGAGGACCACTGATCCACCGGCCGGCGGCCCGAACCGCGGCCTTCAAGAAACGGGGAGGACCAAGATGAAACGACGTCACCTGACCGCCGCGGCCGTGGCCGCAGCATTGCTGGCGGCCCTGCCGGCCGCGGCCGAGGACACGGTCAAGATCGGCCTGATCCTGCCGATGACCGGCCCCTCCGCCTCCACCGGGCGGGAGATCGAGGCCGCGGCGCGGCTGTACCTGCAGCAGAACGGCGCCACCGTCGCCGGCAAGAATGTCGAGCTGATCGTCAAGGACGACACCGGCACCGCCGACGTCACCAAGCGCCTGGCGCAGGAGCTGGTGGTGAAGGACAAGGTGGCGGTGCTGGCCGGCTTCGGCCTGACCCCTCTGGCCGCCGCGGCGGCGCCGATCGCCACCCAGGCCAAGGTGCCGCAGGTGATCATGGCCGCCGCCACTGCGGCGACCACCGAGGCGTCGCCCTTCATTGTCCGCACCAGCTTCACCCTGCCCCAAGCGACCGTGCCGCTGGCCGACTGGGCAGCCCAGAACGGCATCAAGACCGTGGTCACGCTGGTCAGCGACTACGCCCCAGGCCTGGACGCGCAGAAGGCCTTCGCCGAGCGCTTCGGCAAGGCCGGCGGCCAGGTGGCGGAGCAGCTGCAGGTGCCGCTGAAGAACCCGGATTTCGCGCCCTTCCTGCAGCGCGTCGCCGACGCCAAGCCGGATGCGGTCTTCGTCTTCGTGCCCTCGGGCTTCGGCGCCGTGTTCATGAAGCAGTTCGTCGAGCGCGGCCTGGACAAGTCCGGCATCCGGCTGATCGCCACCGGCGACCTGACCGATGACGAGCTGCTGGACAAGATCGGCGACGTGGCGCTGGGCACCATCACCACCCATCACTACTCCGCCGCCCATGACAGCCCGGAGAACAAGGCCTTCGTCCAGGCCTTCCAGGCGGCCAACGCCGGGATGCGGCCGAACTTCATGGCGGTCGGCGGCTATGACGGCATGCACCTGATCTTCGAGGCGCTGAAGAAGACCGGCGGCGCCACCGACGGCCAGGGCCTGCTGGACGCCATGAAGGGCATGAGCTGGACCAGCGTCCGCGGCCCGGTCTCGATCGACCCGGAGACCCGCGACATCGTCCAGAACATCTATGTCCGCAAGGTCGAGAAGCGCGACGGCGCCCTGTACAATGTCGAGTTCGCGACCATCGAGGCGGTGAAGGACCCGGTCAAGGCGGCGAAGTAGCGCCATGGAAACGATCCTGTTCGACGGCATCGCCTACGGCATGCTGCTGTTCGTGCTGGCCTGCGGACTGTCGGTGACGCTGGGGCTGATGAACTTCATCAACCTGGCGCATGGCGCCTTCGCCATGCTCGGCGGCTATGTCACCGCCATCCTGATGAGCCGCTGGCAGGTGCCGTTCTTCCTGTGCCTGCCGGCGGCCTTCCTGGCCGCGGCCGCGGTCGGGCTGGTGCTGGAGCGGACGCTGTACCGGCAGCTCTATCGCCGCAGCCCTCTCGACCAGGTGCTGTTCTCGATCGGGATCGTCTTCATGGCCATGGCCGCCGCCGACTATCTGATGGGGTCGGAGCAGCAGATCATCCAGCTGCCCGATTACCTGCGCGGCCGGGTCGAGGTGCTGGGCGTCGGCATCGGCATCTACCGGGCGCTGATCATCGCCGTCTGCGGCGCGCTGGTGCTGACCCTGCAATGGGTGCTGGCCCGCACCCGCTTCGGCAGCCGGCTGCGCGCCGCGGTCGACGACCCGCGCGCCGCCCGCGGCCTGGGCATCCGGGTCGACACCGTCTTCGCCGCCACCTTCGCCGTCGGTTCGGGCCTCGCCGGCCTCGGCGGTGCGCTGGGGGCGGAGATCCTGGGCGTCGACCCGACCTTCCCGCTGAAATACATGATCTACTTCCTGATCGTGGTGACGGTCGGCGGCACCTCCAGCCTGACCGGCCCGTTCCTGGCCGCCCTGCTGCTCGGCATCGCCGACGTCGCCGGCAAGTACTACGTGCCCGCCGCCGGCTCCTTCGTCATCTACACGGTGATGATCGTGGTGCTGCTGCTGCGGCCGCAGGGGCTATTCGCGCGCGGAGGCGGCAGGTGACGACGGCTCCGCTCTCCTCTCCGGCCGCCCGGATCGCCCCGGCCGCGTCGCGCGCCCGCTGGCGGCTGCCGGAGTTCCTGTTCTGGCTGGCCGCGCTGGCCGCCCTGCTCCTGCTGCCGGACCAGCACCTGATCCTGAACGAGATCGCGATCCTGGCGCTGTTCGCGCTGTCGCTCGACCTGATCCTGGGCTATGCCGGCATCGTCTCGCTCGGCCACGCCGCCTTCTTCGGCCTCGGCGCCTATGTCGCCGGCCTGCTGACCATCCATGTCGCCGGAGAGCCGCTGCTGGGCCTGGTCGCCGCCGCGGCAGCCGGCGCCGTGCTAGGCTTCGCCACCGGCTTCCTGGTGCTGCGCGGCAGCGACCTCACCCGCCTGATGGTCACGCTCGGCATCTCGCTGCTGCTGTTCGAGATCGCCAACCAGGCGGCCGGGCTGACCGGCGGCGCCGACGGGCTGAACGGCATGATGGTCGGCCCGATCCTCGGCCGGTTCGAGTTCGACCTGTTCGGCACCACCGCCTACGCCTACAGCCTGGCGGTGCTGTTCCTGCTGTTCCTGTTCGCCCGGCGGCTGGTGCATTCGCCCTTCGGCCTATCGCTAAAGGCCATCCGCGACAACCGCCTGCGCGCCGCCGCGGTCGGCGTGCCGGTGGCGCGGCGGCTGATCGGCGTCTACACGCTGTCGGCCGCCTATGCCGCGGTGGCCGGGGCGCTGCTGGCCCAGACCACGCAGTTCGTCTCGCTCGACGTGTTCGACTTCCACCGCTCGGCCGATGTGCTGCTGGTGCTGGTGATCGGCGGCGCCGGCTACCTCTATGGCGGGCCGATCGGCGCCGTGCTGTTCCGCTTCCTGCAGGACTGGATCTCCGGCCTGACGCCGCAATACTGGTCCTTCTGGCTCGGCGCCTTCCTGGTGCTGCTGGTCCTGGTCGGGCGCGACCGGCTGGTGCAGGGCCTGCGCCGCCCCCTCGCCACCCTCCTCTCCCGCTTCGGAGCCGGGCGATGACCGCGGCGCTGGAGACCGTCGGCCTGATGAAGCGCTTCGGCGGGCTGGTCGCCACCAACGACGTGTCGCTGAAGATCGCGGTCGGGGCGCGGCACGCGCTGATCGGCCCGAACGGTGCCGGCAAGACCACCTTCGTCAACCTGCTGACCGGCGTGCTGGCGCCGAGCGGCGGCCGGGTGCTGCTGGGCGGCGAGGACATCACCAGCCTCAAGCCGCATCTGCGGGTGCGCCGCGGCCTGGCCCGCACCTTCCAGATCAACCAGCTGTTCCCGGAGATCACGCCGCTCGACACCATCGGCCTGGCCGTGGCCGAGCGCCTGGGACGGGGCGGCGACTGGTCGCGGGTGGCTGGCAGAAAGGCCGAGGTGCTGGACGAGATCCTGGCCATCGCCGAGCGCTTCCGCCTGACCGACGTGCTGCAGGCGAGGACATCCACCCTGGCCTATGGCAAGCAGCGCCTGCTGGAGATCGCCACCGCCTTCGCCTGCCGCCCGCGCATGCTGCTGCTGGACGAGCCGGCGGCCGGCGTGCCGGAGGCGGAGCGGCACGAGCTTCTGGCCACCATCGCCGAGCTGCCCCAGGATGTCTCGGTGCTGCTGATCGAGCACGACATGGACCTGGTGTTCAGCTTCGCCGACCGGATCTCGGTGCTGGTCAACGGCGCGCTGCTGACCGAGGGCACGCCCGACGCCATCGCCGCCGACCCGCAGGTCCGGGCCGTGTATCTCGGGGAGCCGGTCGATGGCTGAGCTGCTGGCCCTGCGCGACCTGGTTGCCGGCTATGGCGAGGCCGTCGTCGTCTCCGGCGTGTCGCTGACCCTGGCCGAGGGCGAGGCGCTGGCCCTGCTGGGCCGCAACGGCACCGGCAAGACCACGCTGCTGAACAGCATCATCGGCGTCACCCGCCGCTTCGGCGGCAGCATCACCTTGGCCGGGCGCGACCTGACCCGGGCGCGGCCGGAGGACCGGGCGCTGGCCGGGATCGGCTGGGTGCCGCAGGAGCGCAACATCTTCAGGTCGCTGACGGTCGAGGAGAACATGACCGCGGTGGCCCGCCCCGGCCCGTGGACGCCGGAGCGCGCCTATGCCCTGTTCCCGCGGCTGAAGGAGCGGCGCGGCAACCTGGGCAGCCAGCTGTCGGGCGGCGAGCAGCAGATGCTGGCCATCGCCCGCGCCCTGATGCTGAACCCCAAACTCTTGCTGCTCGACGAGCCGACCGAGGGCCTGGCGCCGATCATCGTCGAGGAGCTGCTGGCCGCGCTGAAGCGCATCCTGCGCGACGAGGGCGTCGCAGCCGTCGTGGTCGAGCAGCACGCCCAGAAGATCCTGTCGGTCACCGACCAGGCGGTGATCCTGGAGCGCGGCGCCATCGTCCATGCCGCGCCCAGCGCCGTCCTGAAGGCCGACGAGGCCGCCCTGACCCGCCATCTCGGCGTGACCCGCAAGGGATCGATCCATGCCGCGTCGTAGCATCTCTCTTCATTGTCATTGCCGGGCTTGACCCGGCAATCCAGGGGCCACGGAGATTTGCTCTGGCCGCCCCCGGATCCTCGGGTCAAGCCCGAGGATGACAGTTCAAGAAAACTGCCATCTGAGGAGGACCATTCATGCCGCGCCAGACCCCGCCCTTCCGCGCCGACATGGTCGGCAGCCTGCTGCGCACCGCCCCGCTGAAGGCCGCCCGCGCCCGGCACGAGCAGGGCGCCATCACCGCCGGCGAGCTGCAGGCGGTCGAGGATGCGGAGATCCGCAAGATCGTCCGCCGGCAGGAGGAGATCGGCCTCGAGGCCGTTACCGACGGCGAGTTCCGCCGCGCCTTCTGGCATTTCGACTTCCTGGAGCACCTCGACGGCGTCGAGGGCTACTGGGCGGATCACGGCATTCAGTTCCAGGGCGCCCAGGTCAAGCCCAAGGGCATCCGCGTCACCGGCAGGCTGGGCTTCACCGGCCACCCGATGCTGGAGCATTTCCGTTTCCTGAAGGCGAACACCGCCCGGGTGCCGAAGATGACGATTCCGTCGCCCAGCATGCTGCATTACCGCGGCGGCCGGCAGGTGATCGACGCCACGGTCTATCCGGAGATGGAGGAATTCTACGCCGATCTCGGCCGCGCCTATGCCGGCGCGGTCGCCGCCTTCGCCGCCGAGGGCTGCCGCTACCTGCAGCTGGACGACGTGAGCTTCGCCTATCTCTGCGACCCGGAGCAGCGGCGGATGCTGGCCGAGCGCGGCGACGACCCGGTGAAGCAGCCGGGGATCTATGCCGGCATGCTGAACGCCGCCATCGCGGATCGGCCGAAGGACATGACCATCACCATGCATCTCTGCCGCGGCAATTTCCGCTCCACCTTCATCGCCTCCGGCGGCTACGAGCCGGTGGCGGAGCGGCTGTTCAACGAGATCGCCGCCGACGGCTATTTCATGGAATGGGACACCGAGCGCGCCGGCGGGTTCGAGCCGCTGCGCTTCCTGCCCAAAGGCAAGCGGGTGGTGCTGGGGCTGGTGACCTCCAAGACCGGCACGCTGGAGAAGAAGGACGACATCAAGCGCCGGATCGACGAGGCGGCGAGATTCGTCGACCTCGATCAGCTGTGCCTCAGCCCGCAATGCGGCTTCGCCAGCACCGAAGAGGGCAACGTCCTGGCCGAGGACGAGCAATGGGCCAAGCTGGCGATGATCGTGGAGATCGCAAGGGAGGTGTGGGGGTAGGCAGGGGCCTCCCCGTCATGGCGAGGAGGCGAAGCCGACGTGGCCATCCAGTCCAGGGGCCAGTGCGAGCGGCCTTGGATGGCCACGCCCCTTCGGGGCTCGCCATGACGGCTTTAGATTATCAAAGCCGATACTTTCAAAATCTCCCTTGACCTAAACCGCACTTGAACTTGTACCGATGGAGGCTCCCGATGACAGGAGCATCCATCATGCCTATCGATACCGATCTGCGGCGGCTGCGCGTGGCGGTCACCGGCGGCACCTCCGGCCTGGGCCTGGCGCTGG
>NZ_JANX01000200.1 GCF_000767795.1 Inquilinus limosus MP06
ATCCGGGCCGAGCTGGAGGCGCTGCTGGCCGGCTTCGCCGAGGCCGCGCCGGCGGAACGGCTGGCGCGGCTGCAGGCGCCGGAGACGGCGGCGCTGATGGCCCAGGCGGACCGGCGGCCCTTCGCCATCCGCCAGGAGCCGCCCCAGGCGGTGGATGCCGAGCGCCGCGCCGCCGGCTTCGCCAGCTGGTACGAGCTGTTCCCGCGGTCTGCCAGCGGCGACCCCAACCGGCACGGCACCTTCGACGATGTGATCCGGCGGCTGCCGGCGATCCGGGCGATGGGATTCGACGTGCTGTACTTCCCGCCGATCCACCCGATCGGCCGGAGGAACCGCAAGGGCCGCAACAACACCCTGACGCCGGGGCCGGAGGATCCCGGCAGCCCCTATGCCATCGGATCCGACGAGGGCGGCCACGATGCGATCCACCCGCAGCTCGGCACCATCGAGGATTTCCGCCGGCTGCGCGACGCGGCGGCGGAGCATGGGCTGGAGCTGGCGCTGGATTTCGCCATCCAATGCGCCCCCGACCATCCCTGGCTGCGCGAGCATCCCGGCTGGTTCAGCTGGCGGCCGGACGGGTCGATCCGCTACGCCGAGAACCCGCCGAAGAAGTACCAGGACATCGTCAATGTCGAGTTCTACGCCGAAGGGGCGGTGCCCGATCTGTGGCGGACCCTGCGCGACATCGTCGCCTTCTGGGTCGGCGAGGGCGTGCAGCTGTTCCGGGTCGACAACCCGCACACCAAGCCCTTCCCGTTCTGGGAGTGGCTGATCGCCGACATCCGCAGCCGCGACCCAGGCGTGGTGTTCCTGGCCGAGGCCTTCACCCGGCCGAAGGTGATGTACCGGCTGGCCAAGATCGGCTTCTCGCAGTCCTATACCTACTTCACCTGGCGCAACGGCAAGGCGGAGCTGACCAGCTACCTGACCGAGCTGACCACCACGGCGCCGAAGGACTTCTTCCGCCCGCATTTCTTCGTCAACACGCCGGACATCAACCCGCAATTCCTGCAGACCAGCGGCCGGCCGGGATTCCTGATCCGCGCCGCGCTGGCGACCACGCTGTCCGGCTTGTGGGGCATGTATAACGGCTTCGAGCTGTGCGAGGCGCAGGCGGTCCCCGGCAAGGAGGAGTATCTCGACAGCGAGAAGTACCAGCTGCGCGCCTGGGACTGGGACCGGCCGGGCAACATCGTCGCCGAGATCACCCGGCTGAACCGGATCCGCCACGCCAACCCGGCGCTGCAGACCCATCTCGGCCTGACCTTCTACAACGCCTTCAACGACAGCATCCTCTACTACGGCAAGGCGACGCCCGATCGCGGCAACGTGCTGCTGGTCGCGGTCAATCTCGACCCGCACCGGCCGCAGGAAGCCGATATCGAGATCCCGCTGTGGGAATGGGGCCTGCCCGACCATGGCGCCCTGGCGGCCGAGGAGCTGATGACCGGCCGGGAGCTCACTTGGCACGGCAAGATCCAGCACATCCGCCTCGACCTCGCTTTGCCCTTCGCGATCTGGCGCGTCCGTCCGGCGCAGGAGGTGTGACATGCTCAAGCGGTCCCCCGCCCCCGGCTTCGAGGATCCGTCCTGGTACAAGGACGCGGTCATCTACCAGCTGCATGTGAAGTCGTTCTTCGATTCCAACGACGACGGGATCGGCGACTTCAAGGGGCTGATCTCCCGGCTCGACTACATCGCCAGCCTGGGCGTCGACACGCTGTGGCTGCTGCCCTTCTATCCGTCACCGCGGCGCGACGACGGCTACGACATCGCGGCCTACACCGAAGTGCATCCGGATTACGGCGCCCTGGCCGACGTCCGCCGCTTCATCGCCGAGGCCCATCGCCGCGGCCTGCGGGTGATCACCGAGCTGGTGATCAACCACACCTCCGACCAGCATCCCTGGTTCCAGCGGGCGCGGCGGGCCAAGCCCGGCTCCGCGGCGCGGAACTTCTACGTCTGGTCCGACACCGACCAGGCCTATGCCGGCACCCGGGTGATCTTCTGCGACACCGAAACGTCGAACTGGACCTGGGACCCGGTGGCTGGCGCCTATTTCTGGCACCGCTTCTACTCGCACCAGCCCGATCTGAACTTCGACAATCCGCGGGTGCTGGCCTCGGTGCTGCGGGTGATGCGGTTCTGGCTCGACCTCGGCGTCGACGGGCTGCGCCTTGATGCCATCCCCTATCTGATCGAGCGCGAGGGCACCTCGAACGAGAACCTGCCCGAGACCCATGCGGTGCTGAAGCAGATCCGGGCTCATCTCGACGCGCGCTATCCCGGCCGCATGCTGCTGGCCGAGGCCAATCAGTGGCCGGAGGATACGCAGGAGTATTTCGGCCGCGGCGACGAATGCCACATGGCGTTCCACTTCCCGCTGATGCCGCGCATGTACATGGCGATCGCGCGCGAGGACCGCTTCCCGATCACCGACATCATGCGGCAGACGCCGGAGATCCCGGAGAGCTGCCAATGGGCGATCTTCCTGCGCAACCATGACGAGCTGACGCTCGAGATGGTGACCGACAGCGAGCGCGACTATCTCTGGGAGACCTACGCCGCCGACCGGCGCGCCCGGATCAATCTCGGCATCCGCCGCCGCCTGTCGCCGCTGCTCGAGCGCGACCGCCGGCGCATGGAGCTGATGAACAGCCTGCTGCTGTCGATGCCGGGGACGCCGGTGCTGTACTACGGCGACGAGATCGGCATGGGCGACAACATCCATCTCGGCGACCGCGACGGGGTGCGCACGCCGATGCAGTGGTCGCCGGACCGGAACGGCGGCTTCTCCCGCGCCGACCCGGAGAAGCTGGTGCTGCCGGCGATCATGGACGCGCTCTACGGCTTTCCGGCCGTGAACGTCGAATCCCAGGGGCGCGACCCGCATTCGCTCCTGAACTGGACCCGCCGGATGCTGGCACTGCGCCGCCGGCACCGCGCCTTCGGCCGCGGCACGCTGCGGTTCCTCTATCCCGGCAACCGCAAGATCCTGGCCTATCTGCGCAGCTTCGAGGACGAGACCATCCTGTGCGTCGCCAACCTGTCGCGGGCGCCCCAGGCGGTCGAGCTGGACCTCGCCGATTTCGAGGGCCGCTCGCCGGTCGAGCTGACCGGCGACACCGTGTTCCCGCCGATCGGCCAGCTGACCTATCTGCTGACCCTGCCGCCCTACGGCTTCTACTGGTTCCATCTGCAGGCCGACGCCGCGGCGCCGCGCTGGCACCACGACCCGCCGGAGCAGATGCCGGAATTCGTCACCCTGGTGCTGCGCAACGGTCTGGCCGACGTGCTGTCCTCCGCCTCGCGGCAGATCCTGGAGACCGAGAGCCTGCCGGCCTATCTGCCGAAGCGCCGCTGGTTCGCGGCCAAGGACCGGCGCATCGACGCGGTCCGCATCGCCAGGGCGACGCCACTGCCCGGCACCGAGCTCATGCTGACCCAGGTGGAGGCGACATCCGGCGGCACCACCGATTGCTACCAGGTGCCGCTCGGCATCGCCTGGGAGGATGGCAGCCTGCCGGCGCTGCAGCAGCAGCTGGCGGTCGCCCGGGTCCGGCGCGGCCGCCGCGTCGGCTTCCTGACCGACGCCTTCTCGCTGCGCGAGCTGCCGCTGGCCCTGGTCGAGGGGCTGCGGACCGGCCGCACCCTGTCCACCGACGATGGCGAGATCCGGTTCCAGCCGACGACGCGGATGGAGGGCTTCGAGCTGCCGGCGGATATCGAGATCCAATGGCTGGCGGCGGAGCAGTCGAACAGTTCGCTGGTCCTCGGCGACCAGTTGGTGCTGAAGGTGATCCGGCGCATCCGCCCCGGCATTCATCCCGAGGCCGAGATGGGGCGCCACCTGACCGAGCACGGCGCCGCCAACATCGCCCCGCTGTTCGGCGAAGTGGTGCGGATCGGCGCCGATGGCGAGCCGCGGACCCTGGCGATCGTCCAGGGCTATGTCCGCAACCAGGGCGATGGCTGGAGCTGGAGCCTGGACAATCTGCGCCGGACCGTCGACGAGCTGACCCTGACCGAAGGGGCCGCCGACGGCGAGGGCTTCGCCGACGAGGCCGGCTTCGCCGCGGCGATCGGAAGGCGGCTGGCGGAGATCCACACTGTTCTGGCCCGTCCCTCGGACGACCCCGCCTTCGCGCCCGAGCCGGCCGATGCCGATGCGGTGCGCGGCTGGATCGAGGAGGCGCGGGTCGAGATCGACGGCGCGATCGCCACGGTCGCGGCGATGGGCGACTGGGCGGACGCCGTGACGGAAGCGGCGGCCAAGCGGCTGCTGACGGGCCAGGACAGGCTGGCCCGGCTGGTCGAACGCCTGGCCGATGCGGGCCGCGGATCGCTGCAGACCCGGGTCCATGGCGACTTCCATCTCGGCCAGGTGCTGGTGGCGCAGGGCGATGCCTATCTGATCGATTTCGAGGGCGAGCCGACCCGGCCGATCGCCGAGCGCCGGCACAAATCGAGCCCGCTGCGCGATGTCGCCGGGCTGCTGCGGTCGATCGACTACGCCGCGGCCACGGCGGATGACGCCACCCGCGATTCCATCCCCGAGGCAATGCGGGCGCAGCGGACCGCCCTGCTGCAGCGGTACCGGACCGAGGCGTCCCAGGCCTTCCTGGAGGCTTACCGCACGGTCGCCCGGGCCGCGCTGCACCCCTGGGCGACGCCGGAGGCGGAGGCGGCGCTGATCGCCCTCTTCTCGCTGCAGAAGGCCGCCTATGAGATCCGCTACGAGGCCGCGAACCGCCCGGGCTGGATCGGCCTGCCGATCCGCGGCCTGGCCGCGCTGCTGGACCAACTCACCGCCGCAACGGAAGCCTTGACCCATGCCTGACGTCGCGCTGCCGACCGGCCTCGATCCCGCCGCCCTGGACGCGATCGCGGCGGGGCGTCATGGCGATCCCTTCGCGGTGCTCGGCCCCCACCCCACCGGGGACGGCATCGCGGTCCGTGCCTGCCTGCCCAATGCCGACAGGGTCGAGGCGGCGGCGCGATCGGATGGGCGCCGCCTGGGAACGCTGAAGAAGGTCCATCCGGCCGGGGTGTTCGCCGGCGTGCTGAACGAGGCCGAGCCCTACCTGTTGCGCATCGGCTGGCCGGACGGCGCGGTGCAGGAGACCGAGGATCCCTACGGCTTCGGCGTGCTGCTGGGCGATCCGGACCTGCACGCCCTGGCTGCGGGCGACCCGGAGGCGGTGCGGCGCTGCCTGGGCAGCCGGGTGGTAACGATCGACGGGGTCGAGGGCACCCGCTTCGCCGTCTGGGCGCCGAATGCCAGCCGGGCCTCGGTGGTCGGCGAGTTCAACAGCTGGGACGGACGGCGTCATCCGATGCGGCTGCGCCATCACGGCGGGGTGTGGGAGATGTTCATCCCCCGCGTCGCCGACGGCGCGCTCTACAAGTTCGAGCTGCTGGACCGGCACGGCAACCTGCTGCCGCAGCGCGCCGATCCGCTGGCGCGCGAGACCGAGATGCCGCCGCGCACCGCCTCGGTGGTCCCGCTGCCCCTGCCCTTCCGCTGGACCGATAGCGAATGGATGCAGGGCCGGAGCGACCGGCAGGCCACCTCGGCCCCGATCTCGATCTACGAGCTGCATGCCGGCTCCTGGCTGCATGGCGACGACGGAAAGCCGCTCGGCTGGGACGGGTTGGCAGAGCGGCTGGTGCCATACGTCGTGGGGATGGGCTTCACCCATCTCGAGCTGATGCCGGTCACCGAGCATCCCTTCACCGGCAGTTGGGGCTACCAGCCGCTCGGCCTGTTCGCGCCGACCGCCCGCTTCGGGCCGCCGGAGGCCTTCGCCCGCTTCGTCGATTCCTGCCACCGCGCCGGCGTCGGCGTGCTGCTGGACTGGGTGCCGGCACATTTCCCCGGCGACGCCCATGGCCTGCACCGCTTCGACGGCACCGCCCTCTACGAGCATGAGGACGAGCGCGAGGGCTTCCACCGCGACTGGAACACCTGGATCTACAATCTCGGCCGCACCGAGGTGGTCGCCTTCCTCCTGGCCAGCGCGCTGGAGTGGCTCGATCGCTATCATATCGACGGGCTGCGGGTCGATGCCGTCGCGTCCCTGCTCTACCGCGACTACAGCCGCGGACCCGGCGACTGGATCCCCAACATCCATGGCGGGCGCGAGAACCTGGAGTCGATCGCGTTCCTGCGCCGGCTCAACACGCTGGTGGCCGAGCGCCACCCCGGTGCGGTGGTGATCGCCGAGGAATCCACGGCCTGGCCGGGCGTCACCGCCCCGACGACGGATAGCGGCCTCGGCTTCTCCTTCAAATGGAACATGGGCTGGATGCACGACACGCTCGGCTACATGGCGCGCGACCCGATCCATCGCAAACACCACCACAACGCGATGACCTTCGGGTTGCTCTACGCCTTCAGCGAGCGTTTCGTGCTGCCGCTGTCGCATGACGAGGTGGTCTACGGCAAAGGCTCGCTGCTGGGCCGGATGCCGGGCGACACCTGGCAGCGCTTCGCCAATCTCCGCGCCTATTTCGGCTTCATGTGGAGCTCGCCGGGCAAGAAGCTGCTGTTCATGGGCGGCGAGTTCGGCCAGGAGCGGGAGTGGAGCCACGACGCTCAGCTCGATTGGCACCTGCTCGATGACCCGCTGCATCGCGGCGTGCAGCGGCTGGTGCGCGACTTGAACCGGATCTACCGGGCCGAGCCGGCGCTGCACCGCCGCGACGCCGAGCCGTCCGGCTTCACCTGGCTGGTGGCCGATGACGCGGAGGCCAGCGTCTTCGCCTATCTCAGGCATGGCGGAGATGGCGATCCGGTGATCCTGGTCGTCTGCAACTTCACTCCGGTGCCGCGGTTGGATTACCGCATCCCCGTGCCGGACCGGACGCAATGGCAGCCGATCCTGAACACGGACGACCGGATCTATGGCGGTGGCGGGATCGTCGGTTCGACCCCGCCCGTTGTCGATACCGCAGGTTCTACTCGCCTTGTGGTGTCGCTGCCGCCGCTGTCGGCCGTGATCATGCGGCAGCAGCAGGGTTTGTGAGGCCTGTCGGGCACCTCGCCTGCAGGGTCACGCCGAGGCCGACAGCCTGATCACGTTCCAGGACGCAGGCCCGAGCGTCGCCGAGATCCGACCGCCGTCGACGCGCACACCGGTTAACGTGCGAGGCCGGACCCGGTCCGGCGCCTCCCTGGTGTTGGTCGCCGAGAGATCGTCGTCACGCATCTCCAGCGCCTCGCCGAGGCCGAGGGCGCCGAAGCCGTGCGCGTCGATCTCGATCGGCGCCGGCTGGTCGAGATGGCGGTTGAGCAGGAACAGCGTCACCGTCCGGTCCGCCTCGTCGTGCACGGCGGCGGCCTTGACATAGGGCACCTCCGGCAGCGGGAAGGCCAGGTCGGCCGTGCCGCGGGGGTCGTGATAGGTCGCGGCATAGGTCGGCGAGTCCACCTGCGCCCGCAGCACCCGGCCGCGGCCGAGATTGCTGAAATGGGCGAAGGGATGGAAGATCGTCTGCCGCCATGCCGGGCCGCCGGTCTCCGTCATGATCGGGGCGATGGCGTTCACCAGCTGCGCCAAGCAGGCGCAGCGGACCCGGTCGGCGTGGTTGAGCAGCGAGATGCAGGCCCCGCCGAAGGCCAGCGCATCCTTCATGTTGTAGACCTCCTCCAGGATCTCCGGCGCCACCGGCCAGCCCAGCTTGGTGCGGCCTTCGCTGCGGCGGCGCGTGCGGTACCAGACGTTCCATTCGTCGAAGCTGAGCATGATCCGCTTGGACGAGCGCCGGCGCGCGGCCACGGCGTCGACGATGGCGACGACCTCGTCGATGAAGGAGTCCATCAGGTCCGGGCTGGCGAGGAAGGCCTCCGTGTCGCCGGCATAGTCGTTGAGGTAGGTGTGGAGCGAGATGTACTCGACATGCTCGAAGGTGTGCTCCAGCACCGTGTCTTCCCAGGCGCCGAAGGTCGGCATGGTGCGGCCGGAGGACCCGCAGGCGGCGAGCTCGATCGAGGGGTCGACCCATTTCATCATCTTGGCCGCCTCGGTGGCCTTGCGGCCGTACTCCTCGGCGGTCTTGGTCTCCATCTGCCACGGCCCGTCCATCTCGTTGCCGAGGCACCAGAACTTGACGCCGTGCGGCTCCGGCCAGCCATGGGCGCGGCGAAGGTCCGAGAGCTCGGTGTCGCCGGGAAAGTTGCAGTATTCCACCAGCCGCCGCGCGGCATCGCCGTCGCGGGTGCCGAGATTGACCGCGAGCATCGGCTCGATCCCCGCCGCCCGGCACCAGTCGATGAACTCGTTGGTGCCGAAGGCGTTCGTCTCCTTCGACATCCAGGCGAGGTCGAGCCGCCGGGGGCGCCTGTCGACCGGCCCGACGCCGTCCTCCCAGTTGTAGCCGGACACGAAGTTGCCGCCCGGATACCGCATGATGGTCGGCGCCAGCTCGCGCACCAGGTCGAGCACGTCGCGGCGGAAACCCTTGGCGTCGGCGGTCGGGTGGCCCGGCTCGTACAGCCCGCCATAGACGCAGCGTCCGAGATGCTCGACGAAGGCCCCGAACAGACGGGGATCGGTGTCGCCGATGGCGAAGCTGCGGTCGATGGAAACCCTGACGGTCTGCATGGAGGACTCCGGGAAGCGAGGGTGGGAAATGGTCAGGCCGCCGGCTGGGACCTGGGTTCGGCGGGGCGCTCGTCGCGCCAGGCGTCGCCGATGGGCAGAACCGCCTGCAGCAGCCGGATGGAATAGGGGTGGCTCGGGGCGTCGAGCACGGCGCGGGCCGGCCCGCTCTCCACCACCCTGCCCTTCTCCATGATGATCAGCCGGTCGCTGATGGTGTAGGCGGTGGCGAGGTCGTGGGTGATGTAGATGATCGAGACGCCGAACTCGTCGCGCAGCGTCCGGAACATGTTGACGATGGTCATGCGCAGCGAGGCGTCGATCATCGACACCGGCTCGTCCGCCACCACCAGCGCCGGCTCGGGCACCAGCGCGCGGGCGATGGCGACGCGCTGCAGCTGGCCGCCGGACATCTCGTGCGGGAAGCGGCCGCGCACCTCGGCGAGCGACAGCCCGACCTTGCGCAACGCCGCGTCGGCCCGGGCCTCGACCTCCGCGCGCGTCCGGGCGCCGCAGAAGCGGCGGGCCGCCATGTACAGGTAGCGGTCGACCCGCTTCAGCGGGTTGAACGCCTCGAAGGGGTTCTGGAACACCGGCTGCACCTCGGCCATGAAGGCCAACCGGTCGCGGCGGCTGCGGATGGTCGCGAGATCGCGGCCGCGGAACCGGATCGACCCGCCATCGGGCGACATGCCGTTCAGGATCATCCGCGCCAGCGTCGACTTGCCCGAGCCGGACTCGCCGATGATGGTGAAGACCTCCGGCCGCTCGCTGGCCAGGGCGAAATCGACCCCGTCGACGGCCCGCACGACGTGGCGCCCGAACAGGCCGCCGGACCTGAAGGTCTTGCCGACCTGCCTGACCTCGAGCAGCGCGGTCATGACAGCGGTGCCCCGGCAGCACGGGCGCTGGCGACATGGCAGGCGACGCGATGCCCCGGCTCGAGCTCCTCCAGCGGCGGCGCCACCTCGCGGCAGCGCGGCACCGCCAGCGGGCAGCGCGGATGGAAGCGGTGCAGATGATCATGCCGCATGTCGCCGGCATCCGCCGGATGGGCGCGGCGTCGCTCGACCTCGCCTATGTCGCCGCCGGCGGTTCGACGGCTTCTGGG
>NZ_JANX01000201.1 GCF_000767795.1 Inquilinus limosus MP06
GGCCGCGCGCAGGGGCATCGCCCTGACCCCCGGCCCGGCCTATGCCATCGGCCCGGGCCACGCGCCGGCCGGGGTGCGGCTGGCCCTCGCCTCGCCGGCGCCCGAGGTGCTGCGCGAGGCGGTGGAGACGCTGGCCCGGCTGGCGCGGAGCGAGCCGGACCAGCTCGCGGTGGATTAGCCGCGGGATTTTGTCCCTCCACCGGCCCGGCGAAGGCGCGCATGCTGCCCTCAGCCGAGGGAGATTCGCCGATGCTGAAAGCCCTGATCGCCTCCGCCATTCTGCTCGCGGCCCTGCCCGCCGCGGCCCAGCAGGACTGCCCGGACGACAGCCAGGCCGGCCTGAACCAGTGCGCCGGCGATGCCTACAAGAAGGCCGACGCGGCGCTGAACGCGGCCTATAAGCAGGTCATGGCGCGGCTGAAGGACAGCGAGGCCGCGGCCAAGTCGCTGGTCGCGGCGCAGCGCGCCTGGATCGCCTATCGCGACGCCGAATGCGATTTCATGTCGTCCGGCGTCGAGGGCGGCAGCGCCCGGCCGATGATCGTGGCGCAGTGCCTGGAGCAGCTGACCACCCGGCGCGCCGACGACCTGAAGGCCCTGCTGAACTGCGAGGAAGGCGACCTGAGCTGCCCGGTGCCGGCCGCCGAATAGGCGGTTCAGCCGGCGGGGGGCAGCGGCGCGCCGAACTGCAGCGCGTCCAACGCGCCCTGCAGGATCCAGGCGGCGGCGGCGGTGTCCACCGCCTTGGCCCGCTTCTTCCGGGTGACGTCGTGATCGATCATCTGGCGCTGCACCGCCATGGTTGACAGCCGCTCGTCCCAGAAGGCGATCGGCAGGTCGCGCAGCTTCAGGAGGTCGCGGGCGAAAGCGCGGACCGACTGGCAGCGCGGCCCCTCGCTGCCGTCCATGTTGACCGGCAGGCCGATCACCAGCGCGGCGACGCCGCGGTCGTCGATGGTGCGCAGCAGCTCCTGCGCGTCGGGCGTGAACTTGGTACGGCGGATGGTGCCGATCGGGGAGGCCAGCGACAGGCCGGGGTCGGACACCGCCATGCCGATGGTCTTCTCGCCGAGATCCAGGCCGATCAGCCGCCCGCCGGGGGGCAGCAGCGGCTTCAGGTCGCGAAGATTGCAGACCGCCATATCGGGTGTTACCTTCCGCGCCGTTTTCCGTCGGCCGTCCCCCGCGGCTCCGGCCCCATGCCGGCCCGGTTCGGCCTCCGATCCCCGGAGATGACTACGACATGTCGCTCGACAGAGCCACCGTCGCGAAGATCGCGCATCTGGCCCGTATCCGCCTCGACGAGGCGGAGCTCGATTCCATGACCGGCGAGCTGTCCGGCATCCTGGACTTCGTGGAGCAACTGGCCGAGGTGAACACCGACGGGGTCGAGCCGATGACCAGCGTGGCGCAGCAGGGCCTGCGCCGCCGTCCGGACGAGGTGACCGACGGCGGCTACCCCGAGAAGGTTCTGGCCAACGCGCCCTCGGCCAAGGCCGGGTTCTTCACCGTGCCGAAGGTGGTCGAGTGATGTCGAAGCCGACGCATCTGACCCTCGCCGGCGCGCGCGACGCGCTGAGGAAGCGCGAGATCTCCTCGGTCGAGCTGACCACGGCGCATGTCGCGGCGGTCGAAAGCCTGCGCGGCCTCAACGCCTTCGTCACCGAGACGCCGGACAAGGCGATCGAGATGGCCAAGGCCTCCGACGCCCGGCTGGCGCGCGGCGAGGGCGGCCCGCTGGAAGGCCTGCCGATCGCGATCAAGGACCTGTTCTGCACCGAGGGCGTGCGCACCACGGCCGGCAGCAACATCCTCGGCAACTTCGTGCCGCCCTATGAATCGACCGTCACCAGCCAGCTGTGGCGCGACGGCGCGGTGATGCTGGGCAAGCTGAACATGGACGAGTTCGCCATGGGCTCGGCCAACATCACCTCCGCCTATGGCAATGTCGAGAATCCGTGGCGGCGGCAGGACGGCAGCAACGCCAAGCTGGTGCCGGGCGGCTCCTCCGGCGGCTCCGCGGCGTCGGTCGCGGCCCGCATCACCCTGGCGGCCACCGGCACCGACACCGGCGGGTCGATCCGCCAGCCGGCCGCCTTCACCGGCATCGTCGGCATCAAGCCGACCTATGGCCGCTGCTCGCGCTGGGGCGTGGTCGCCTTCGCCTCCTCGCTCGACCAGGCCGGGCCGATGACGCGGACCGTGCGTGACGCGGCGATCATGCTGCGCTCGATGGCCGGCTTCGACCCGAAGGATTCGACCAGCGTCGACATGGCGGTGCCGGATTTCGAGGCGGCGCTGACCGGCGACATCCGCGGCCTGAAGGTCGGCATCCCGAAGGAATACCGGGTCGACGGCATGCCGGCGGAGATCGAGCGCGTCTGGCAGCAGGGCGCCGACTGGCTGCGCGCGGCGGGGGCGGAGATCGTCGAGGTCTCGCTGCCGCACACCAAATACGCGCTGCCGACCTACTACATCGTCGCCCCGGCCGAGGCGTCGTCCAACCTGGCGCGCTATGACGGCGTGCGCTACGGCCTGCGCGAGACCGGCGGGTCGCTGAACGAGCTGTACGAGAACACCCGCGCCGCCGGCTTCGGCCGCGAGGTGAAGCGCCGGGTGATGATCGGCACTTATGTGCTCTCGGCCGGCTATTATGACGCCTATTACACCAAGGCGCAGAAGCTGCGGACGCTGATCGCCCGCGACTTCACCGAGGCGTACAGGCAGTGCGACGTGATCCTGACGCCGACGGCGCCGTCCACCGCCTTCGCCATCGGCGAGAAGCAGGACGACCCGATCGCGATGTATCTCAACGACGTGTTCACCGTGCCGGCCTCGCTGGCCGGGCTGCCCGGCCTGTCGGTGCCGGCCGGCCTGGGCGATGACGGGCTGCCGCTCGGGCTGCAGCTGCTCGGCCGGCCCTTCGACGAGGAGACGGTGCTGCGCGTCGCCGAGGTGATGGAGCAGGCGGCCGGCTTCACCGCCCTGCCGCAGTCCATCTCGTAAGGCGGGGCTCGCGATCATGACGGGCTTCGTCATCCGCCGGCTCGGGCCCGAGGATGCCGCGGCCTATCGCGAGATTCGGTTGGAGGGGCTGGAGCGCCACCCCGAGGCGTTCGGCTCGACCTATGAGACCGAAGCCGGCCTGTCGCTGGAAGATTTCGGCCGGCGTGTCGCCGAGGTGGCGACCTTCGCGGCCGAACGCGACGGCCGGCTGCTCGGCCTCGCCGGGCTGGCGCGCGAGACCACGCCGAAGCGCCGGCACCGCGGCACGCTGATCCGGATGTATGTGCGGCCCGAAGGGCGCGGCACCGGCGCCGCCGACGCGCTGGTCGAGGCGGTGCTGGACCACGCCCGGGCCGAAGGACTCGACTCCGTCATCCTGGCCGTCACGGTCGGCAACCAGGCGGCCGGGCGGCTCTACGACCGGCACGGCTTCACCGTCTATGGGGTCGAGCCGGGGGCGCTGAAGTTCGGCGGCCAGGCCTACGACGACGAGCTGCGCATACGGTTCCTCTGAGCCGCTCTCCGGCGCGTCGCTCCGTCGTCTTCGGATGGTCATGGAAAGCTGCTATGCCGGCGCCGGGAAGGGGCAGCAGCCCGAGGAGGCCGGCCATGACCACGATTCCCTATATGCCGCGGCGGTTCCGCACCGCGGCCGCGCATTACCTGCAGGGCCGGCCGCCCTATGCCGCCGGCCTGTTCCCGCGGATCGCCCGGACCTGCGGCCTCGGTCCCGACCACCGGGTGATGGATCTCGGCTGCGGGCCGGGGCAGATCGCGGTGGCGCTGGCGCCCTTCGCCGAAGAGGTCGTCGGCATCGATCCGGAGCCGGAGATGCTGGCCGTGGCGGCGGAGACGGCGGCGCGGGCCGGCGTCCGGGTCACCTGGCAGCAGGGCAGTTCCTACGATCTGGGGCCGCAGCTCGGCCGGTTCCGGCTGGTGACCATGGGCCGCTCCTTCCACTGGATGGACCGGATGGAGACGCTGCGCCGGCTCGACAGCATGATCGACCCGGAGGGCGCGGTGGTGCTGGTCCATGACGACCACCCGAAGGTGCCGGACAATCGCTGGGTGAAGCCCTATCGCGACTTGCTCGAGCGCTATTCCGCGGAGGATGTCGGCCGGCAGATCCGCAAGTCGCCGGACTGGCTGAACCATACGGCCGTGCTGCTGGACTCGCCGTTCAGCCGGCTGGAGGAGGTCGCGGTAATCGAGCGCCGGCGGATCCCGGCGGACTCGCTGATCGACCGGGCCCTGTCGATGTCGAGCGTGATGTCGGGGGCGATCGGCGACCGGGTCGAGGCGCTGATCGCCGAGATCGAGGGGCTGACGGCGGAATACGAGGCCGAGGGCACGCTGGGCGAGGTCGTCACCTCGACGGCCCTGATCGCCCGCCGGCCGGAAACCGACTGACACAGGCCTGGGCGCTTGCTTCGGCAGCGCGACCGCCGCAAAGATCGCGGCTCACATTATCAACCCGCCCGTATCGGGAGAGTGACGTGTCCCTGAAGCTCCACACCGTGATCTGCAGCACCCGGCCGAACCGCATCGGCCCGGTGGTCGCCTCCTGGTTCCAGGAGATCGCCGCCGGCCACGGCAAGTTCGACGCATCGCTGGTCGACCTGAAGGATTTCGACCTGCCGGTGTTCGACGAGCCGGAGCATCCGCGCCTGCAGCACTATGTGCACGAGCACACCAAGCGCTGGGCTGCCAGCGTCAGCGCCGCCGACGCCTTCGTCTTCGTCACGCCGGAATACAATTTCGGCCCGCCGCCGGCGCTGCTGAACGCGCTGAACTACCTGTACCTGGAATGGAACTACAAGCCGGCCGGCTTCGTCAGCTATGGCGGTGCGTCGGGCGGGCTGCGGGCCGTGCAGGCCGAGAAGCTGACCCTGACCACGCTGAAGGTGGTGCCGCTGACCGAGGCGGTGGCGATCCCGATGGCCTGGAATTCGCTGGCCGACGGCAAGCTCACCGTCCCCGAGGCCCAGGCCAAGGCCGCGACCGGGATGTTGGACGAGCTGGCCCGCTGGGCCGAGGCGCTGAAGCCGCTGCGGGCGAAGTAAGGGCCCTGCCCTTCATTCACTGTCATGCCCGGGCTTGACCCGGGCATCCAGAGAGCGTCGACATCCTCTGGATTGCCGGGTCAAGCCCGGCAATGACATCAGGGGGAAATCGAAGCTCGATCACCCCGCATGGATCCACAGGATCTCTGCCTCCTCCGGCCCGTCCGACAGGCAGGCATGCGGGGTGCGGGCGTCGAAATACAGGCTGTCGCCGGCGGCCAGGCGGAACGGCGCTTCGCCGGCGAAATGCATCGTCACCGCGCCGGACAGGACCAGCAGGAACTGCTGGCCCTCATGCCGGTCGAGCGGCCCGTACTCCAGCAGGGTGCGGGCCTTGACCCGGGCGCGCACCGGGGTGACGCGCTTCTCGGCCAGGTCGGCGGCCAGGAGCTCGTGGCTATAGCTGCGGGTCTCGTGCCGCGGCCCGGTGCCGGCCCGGGTCAGGCTGCGCGCCGCCGGGGCCGGGCGAGCGTCGCCGAACAGCCCCGCGAGATCGACGCCGAAGCCCTGCGACAGCTTCAGCAGCACCTCGACCGTCGGCGACATCCGGCCGTTCTCGATCTTCGACAGGGTCGACTTGGCCAGGCCGGTACGCTCGGACGCCGCCTCCAGCGTCCAGCCGCGGGTCCGGCGCAGCGCCTTCAGCCGCGGGCCGAGGCTCTGGGGCGCATCACTGTCCATGCGCCGCAGCTAAGCACGCGCCGCGGCCTGCCGCATCTGTTTCCGATCGGAAAAATCTCGATTGCGTGTCGCCCGTCCGTGGTCTAGGTGTCACTGATCCAATCCACCTTCCTCGTCATTCCCGCGAAAGCGGGAATCTCGTCGGGACAACCGGTCGGAGATCCCCGCTTTCGCGGGGATGACGGCAAAGGGAAGGGCGGCGAAGGCAGGGTGCGGGCATGGCGGACAGCTTCGACGTGGTCATCATCGGCGGCGGCGCCATCGGCAGCGCCATCGCCTGCTTCCTGATGCTGGAGCCGGGCTTCGACGGCACGGTCGCGGTGGTCGAGCGCGACCCGACCTACCGCACCGCGTCCTCGGCGCTGTCCGCCTCCTCGATCCGGCAGCAATTCTCCACCCCCTTCAACGTCGCGGTTTCCCGCTTCGGGCTCGAGGTGCTGAAGCACCCGGAGCGCTGGCTCGAGGTCGAGGGCGAGGTGCCGGATTTCGGCTTCCACGAGAAGGGCTACCTGTTCCTGGCCACCCCGGCCGGGCAGCCGGTGCTGCGGGCCAATCACGAGATGCAGGTGGGCGAGGGCGTGGCCGTCGACCTGATGGCGCCGGACCGGCTGGCCGAACGCTTTCCCTGGCTGAATGTCGATGGTCTCGCCGCTGGCTCGCTCGGCCTGGCCGGCGAGGGCTGGTTCGACGGCTACAGCCTGCTGCAGGCCTTCAAGCGCAAGGCGCGGTCGCTCGGCGCCACCTATATCGCCGACACCGTCATCGGCATCGACCGGGCGGGCGGCCGGGTCACCGGCGTGACCCTGGCGGATGGCCGCTGCATCGGCTGCGGCACGCTGGTCAACGCCGCCGGGCCGCAGGCCGGCAAGGTCGCGGCGCTGGCCGGCATCGACCTGCCGGTCGAGGGCCGCAAGCGCTGCGTCTTCGTCTTCGACTGTCGCCAGACCCTGGCCGATTGCCCGCTGGTGATCGACCCGTCGGGCGTCTGGTTCCGGCCCGAGGGCAACCTGTTCATCTGCGGCGCCCCGCCCACGGGCGAGGACCCGGACACCGAGGACCTGACGGTCGATCACGGCCTGTTCGACGAGATGATGTGGCCGGCCATGGCCGAGCGGGTGCCGGCCTTCGAGAGCCTGAAGGTGGTGAATTCCTGGGCCGGCCATTACGAGATGAACACGGTCGACCATAACGCCATCATCGGGCCGCATCCCGACCTGCCCAACCTGATCTTCGCCAACGGCTTCTCCGGCCACGGGCTGCAGCAGTCGCCGGCGGCCGGGCGGGGCGTGGCCGAACTGATCGCCCATGGCGGCTTCCGCAGCCTCGACCTGTCGCCCTTCGCCTTCACCCGGATCCTGGAGAACCGGCCGATCGTCGAGCTGAACGTGGTGTGATCGGCGGCCGGGCTGTAGCATCGGCCGGCACGAATTCGGAGGACTCCCCGATGGCCGAGGTCGAGGCGAGACTGAGCGCGCTGGGGCTGCAGCTGCCGGCGCCGATCCAGCTGCCGCCCGGGGTGACGCTGAGCTTCCCCTGGGTGCGGATACACGGCGACCGCGCTTTTGTCTCCGGCCACGGCGCCTTGGCGCCGGACGGGGCGTTGGCGCCGCTGCTCGGCAAGGTCGGGCAGGAGCTGACGGAGGAGCAGGGCTACCAGGCCGCGCGACTGACCGGCCTCGCCATCCTCGCCAGCCTCAAGCACGCGCTGGGCGACCTCGATCGCATCACCGCCTGGCTGCGCGCCTTCGGCATGGTCAACGCGGCGCCCGGCTTCAACCGCTACCCGCTGGTGATCAACGGCTTCACCGACCTGATCGTCGAGGTCTTCGGGCCGGAGCGCGGGGCGCATTCCCGCTCCGCCGTCGGCATGGCCGGGCTGCCCTTCGGCCTGGCGGTCGAGATCGAGGCGGAGGTCGCCATCCGGCCGTAGGGTGTCGAGCTCATGCTGCAGGCGACACAAGCCTGCCTCGGCGTGGTGATGATATGAAGAAAGTTGTCATCCTCGGGCTTGACCCGAGGATCCAGGGGCTTTCGAGAGCGGCTCTCCGCGGCCCCTGGATTGCCGGGTCAAGCCCGGCAATGACAGAAAAGGGGAGGAACGCTCCGTCTCCGGACTTGGATTCGGAGCCCTGCATCCAGCCCTGAAATCCTTGACACGGCACCCCCTTCCGCGCTCCCTGTCTCGCTTCCGGACGGTTTGAGTGCGAGCGGTTCCATGTACACGATCGAGGGTGAGACGGGCGCCTGGGAGACGGTGATCGGGCTGGAGGTCCATGCCCAGGTCATCTCCAAGGCCAAGCTGTTCTCCGGCGCGGCGACCGATTTCGGCGCGGCCCCGAACAGCCAGGTCAGCCTGGTCGACGCCGCCATGCCCGGCATGCTGCCGGTGATCAATGATTACTGCGTCGAGCAGGCGGTGAAGACCGGCCTCGGCCTCAAGGCGCAGATCAACCGCCGCTCGGTGTTCGATCGCAAGAACTACTTCTACGCGGACCTGCCGCAGGGCTACCAGATCAGCCAGTACAAGGACCCGATCGTAGGATCCGGCGAGATCGTGCTGGACCTGCCGGACGGGTCGTCGCGCACCGTCGGCATCACCCGGCTGCACCTGGAGCAGGATGCCGGCAAGAGCCTGCACGACCAGTCGCCGCGCGAGACCTTCGTTGACCTGAACCGGTCCGGCGTGGCGCTGATGGAGATCGTGTCGGAGCCCGACCTGCGCAGCCCGGACGACGCCTCGGCCTATCTGCGCAAGCTGCGGTCGATCCTGCGCTATCTCGGCACCTGCGACGGCAACATGGAGGAGGGCTCCATGCGCTGCGACGTCAACGTGTCGGTGCGCAAGGTCGGCAACACCGCCTTCGGCACCCGCTGCGAGGTCAAGAACGTCAACTCGATCCGCCACGTCATGGCGGCGATCGAGTTCGAGGCGCGGCGCCAGGTCGAGATCATCGAGGGCGGCGGGTCGATCGACCAGGAGACCCGGCTGTGGGACCCGAACAAGGGCGAGACGCGGTCGCTGCGTACCAAGGAGGATGCGCACGACTACCGCTATTTCCCCGACCCGGACCTGCTGCCGCTGGTGCTGGAGGACGGCTTCGTCGAGCGCATCGCCGCGACCCTGCCGGAGCTGCCGGACGAGAAGAAGGCGCGCTTCATCGGCGAATACGGCCTGTCGGCCTATGATGCCGGGGTGCTGGTGGCGGAGCAGGCCAAGGCCTTCTTCTACGAGCGCGCGGCCAAGGGGCGCGACCCGAAGCTGGCCGCCAACTGGGTGATCAACGAGCTGTTCGGCGGCCTGGCCAAGGCGGGCAAGGAGATCGAGGACAGCCCGGTCTCGGCCGAGCAGCTGGGCGGGCTGGTCGACCTGATCGCCGACAACACCATCTCCGGCCGCATCGCCAAGGACGTCTTCGCCGAGATGATGGAGACCGGGCAGGATGCCGGCGCCATCGTCGAGGCCAAGGGGCTGAAGCAGGTCACCGACACCGGCGCGATCGAGGCGGTGATCGACCAGGTGATGGCGGCGCAGGCCGACAAGGTGGCCGAGTACCGCTCGGGCAAGGACAAGCTGTTCGGCTTCTTCGTCGGCCAGGTGATGAAGGCCTCGGGCGGCAAGGCCAACCCGGCGCTGCTGAACGAGCTCCTGAAGAAGAAGCTGAACGGCTGACCGGGCGAGGGCGGCGATGGACGATCTCACCGTCGCCCTCCGCCTCGGCGCCGCCCTGGCCGTCGGCCTGATCATCGGGCTGGAACGCGGCTGGACCGACCGCGACCGGCCCGAGGGCCGGCGGGCCGCGGGCTTGCGCACCTTCACCATCGCCGGCTTCGGCGGCGGCGTCGCCGCCTTTCTGGCGCCGGATCTCGGGGCCGGCCCGCTGCTGCTGTTCCTGGCCGGGACCGGGGCCTACATGCTGGCCGCCTATTGGCGCGAGCAGGGCAGCCTGGGCCTGACCACCGAGGTCGCGATGCTGGTCGCCGTCCTGCTCGGTGCCGCCGCCGGGGCGGGGCATGTCCT
>NZ_JANX01000202.1 GCF_000767795.1 Inquilinus limosus MP06
CCGCAGGCTGGCCCGGCACGGGCCGGCGGCGTCGGATCGGGCCACCAGATCCTCCAGCGCCTGCTCCAGGACGCGCAGGCGCTCGGGATCGGCGTCGCGGAACTGGAAGGTCATCTCCGCGCGCCCCGGGATGATGCTGGCGGCGCCGGGCTCCAGCAGGATGCGCCCGGTGGTCCAGACCGACAGCGGCCCCGCGACCTCCGGGAAGCGCCGCGCGATCGCGTGGCACAGCTCGGTCAGCGCGACGCCGGCATCCCGGCGCGCGGCCATGCGGGTCGTGCCGGCGTGGTTCTGCTGGCCCTCGAAGGTGATGGCGTAGGTCCAGATGCCGACGATGCTGGTGACCACGCCGATGCGCTTGCCGGTGCTCTCCAGCGTGTCGCCCTGCTCGATATGGGCCTCGATGAAGCCGGCATGCCGGCCCGGCTCTAGGATGTAGCGCGGCCGCCCGGCATAGCCGGCCCCGGCCAGGGCGTCCGGCAGGGTCTGGCCGGTCGCGTCGTTCACCGCCTGCGCGACCTCGTGCTCGGGCAGCTCGCCGATGAAGGACCGGCTGCCGAGGAACGAGCCGAAATGCCCCTCCTCATCGGCGAAGACCGCGACCTCGATGCCGAGATCGCGGCAGGCCGGGTCGTCGCGGAAGGCCCGCGCCACCTCCAGCCCATAGACCACGCCCATCGCGCCGTCGAGCCAGCCGGCATAGGGCTGGCTTTCGAGATGGGAGCCGATCAGCAGCTTCGGGCCCTTGGCCGGGCTGGTCGACATGATGTTGCCGATGCCGTCCGTCTCGGCGGTGAGCCCCGCCTCCCGCAGCCGTTCGACGAACCATCGGCGCGCCTCGACGTCCTGGGGCGAATAGGTCGGCCGATGCACGCCGGTCCTGTACCGGCCGAATTCGGCCAGCCGGCGAAGGTCGGCCAGCAGGCGCTGGCCATCGATCTGAGGCATCTCGGCTCCTCGCGCGACATGATCCATGAGCGTCCAGGTTCTGACGCCCGCATCCGGGATTGGCAACCCCCGCGGCGACGTCCGGCGGGCACGGCCCCTCAGATCGCGACGGCCGGCGCGCCGATCAGCCGGTAGAACTCCGCTGCGTCCGGCGGCCCTTCCGGCCAGGCGGGAACCGCCGGGTCGAGCGCCAGCCAGGGCTGCTTCCGCCTGGTCCACATATGGGCGACGACGACCAGGCGATGGCTGTCGTCGAAGCCGCCGGCCCGGATGATGACCAGGCCGGGGCGCGCACTGTTGGTGTTGCAGATCCGGGTGAAGCAGACGGGGCAGGCGATCTGGTGCGAGACCCGCAGCCCGTCGGCGCTGGGCAGGTCGAACCGGCCGACCGGGCCGGTGCAGGCGAAGCGGCTTCGCGCCACCACCGCCTGCTGGCTGAAGGCGCTGCCGCTCCAGGTCTGGCAGTCCAGGCAGTGGCAGGCATAGGTCAGCGGCAGGTGGTCGGCGTCGAGCCGCCAGCGCACGGCGCCGCAGCGGCACCCTCCTTTGATTCCGGGCAAGGACGTCCTCCCGATCGCATTCCGTGGCGGGGAGAATGCGGGATCGGGGCGGGCAGGGGAACCACTCTGCGCCGGGATGTAGCCTTCAGTGCGACGATCAAATAATTGCCGGATACTGAGGGGGAGGAAGCTCAATTCCTCTTAGCGGAATCCCCGCATGATGGGCCTGCCATACGACTGTTTCGTAGGGGCAAATCAGCTCACCTGCAATGATCTCGACCTGATCCGGCGTAAAGCCGTGCTTGGGTGCCCGACTGTGTAGATAAGTTCTTGGTGCAAGGAGCTCTGCCGCAAACGCGCGACCGGCCTGTTGATGTCTGGTGAATGCCGGCGTTGCGACGCGCTCCTCTCCCGGCGTCCCAGCCCAACCAATATATGCGGCAGTACACACTTTAAAGCGCTGTTCGCGAGCGCTGCGCGCAACCGTTGCCACGCTGGCAACGGCGTCTTTTCGGAAGATTAACGCATTCACGCTGTCCGGCGCATCGTCAAACGAAGCGCTTTCTCTGAGCAGTACCCTTCCAAATACCTGCTCCAGGTGTCGCCTCGGCTTTTCCGCCGGAGCAGAGTGCAATCTTTGGGAAGATATATCCATGCAACGGCACATCCAAGCGGTGCCGGGCCTTGAACGCTTCCCCTGCTTCCCCTGCCGCCGATCGGAACGGCTCATACAGCAATGGCCACCAATTCCTTGCTATCGCCAGCGCAAGAGGTAGCAGTGGGATGTTGATCGCATCGCTGGTGTTGCCACTCCGTGCGCTCAGATTGCGCGTCAAGTTCGTGTCTCCGACACAAACCCGGATTCGTGCAAAGGTACAGGCCTCGTCTGGGTCTTCCAGGGGCGCTTCCAACCAGCTGTCTCGGTGAATGTGAAGTTGTTTCATGATATTTTGAATGGAATGTCGTAGTCAGCCTGATATCGGGTCAAAGGATAAGCTTTATATCCACAGGGAGGGTGAGACAATTTCGCCTCATATACCAAATCTGGGTTGTCGGGATCACGGGTCCAGACTTTCGCAGGCAGTGCTCCACTCAGGGGTGGAATGAAGTTGCCGGCCTCGATTGCGGAGCGGAGCAGCGCCCTGACTTCGTCCAGGCGCCTTGCCCACTTTCGCGGACACACTGTGCAGGTAGGGTTTTTTAACCCCTGCTCTTCGGCATGCTCGATCGTCGTAGCGCCCGAACGTGGCTGATTTTGGAGCCCAAACTTCGGGATATCGGTGTGGTGGGGGCTTCCTACGCAGTCAGCCTGCCCGGCGAGCTTGGTTCGGATGTCCTCGCTCAGCGTCTCACGCGCCGAAACTGCAGCCGCTGGCCGAGGTCGTGGCCTCCTGAAGCTCACGTCGCGGGTCCTCTCGCTGCGCAAACTGAAAACATCAACCCAGCCCAACGTCATCGATTGCGGTTATGTCCGCGCCGGTCTCTGCCGACTGGACCAACATACAGCTTAGTGCGTCCATGCGTGGCTGACCATGGATGTCTCGGTGGCTGTGCAAACGCGGATTTGCAACTCATCCTCTGCTCCGACCGACGATGCCACGAGTGGGAGCGGACACAGCGAGGCATCTGCGCATGTTCGCCCGGCCGGCTGAGATTCAGATGGATATCGCGCGGCTTGAGGGCTGGAACTTGCGGGGATGGTTGAGATCTGCCCGGCGCCGGTCTCGGAAGCCGCCGCGGTCCCCCGCCGCCCTCACGCCGCTGCGATGCGCCGGCCCTTGAGCTCGAAGCCGCCGCCGTCCAGCCGGTGCAGGGCCGGGGCCGCGGCCAGCAGCTCGCGGGTGTAGTCGTGCTGCGGATGGTCGAACACCGTGTCGCGCGGTCCGGCCTCGACGATCCTGCCCGCCTGCATCACCGCCACCCGGTCGGCCACCTGCTCGACCGCGCCGAGGTCGTGCGACACGAACAGGCAGGCGAAGCCGTAGCGGTCCTGCAGCGCCCGGAACAGCTCCAGGATCTGCTTCTGCACCGTCATGTCCAGCGCCGAGACCGGCTCGTCGGCGATGACGAAGGCGGGGCGGCGGATGATGGCGCGGGCGATCGCCACGCGCTGCCGCTGCCCGCCCGACAGCTGGTGCGGGTAGCGCCCGGCGAAGGCCTGGGTCAGGCCGCAATCGGCCAGCGTCTCGGCCAGACGGTCGGCCTTCTGCTTCGCATTCATCTCCGGCGCCAGCCGCAGCGGCTCGGACACGATCTGGCCGATCTTCATCCGCGGGTCGAGCGAGGAGTAGGGGTCCTGGAAGATCATCTGGCAGTTCAGCCGGTGGTCCCGCGCCGCCGCGCCGTGCCGGTCGCCGCCATGCACGTCCTGGCCGCGGAACAGGATCCTGCCGGCGCTGGGCCGCAGCAGGCCGACGATGGCGCGGCCCAGCGTGGTCTTGCCGCTGCCGCTGCCGCCGACCAGCGCCACCGTCTCGCCCGGATGGATCGCCAGGCTGACCCCGTCCACCGCCCGCTTCGGCGGGGTGCGCGAGAACAGGCGCTGCCGGCCGGCATGGTCGATGGTGACGCCCTCGACCGCGATCAGCGGGGCGGACTGGTCGACCGGCGGCCGGGCCGGCCCCCGCTTCGGCAGCGCGTCCAAAAGCTTGCGGGTGTAGTCGTCGCGCGGGCTCAGCAGGACCTGCTCGGTCGGCCCGCCGTCGACGGCGCGGCCGCGCTGCAGCACCACCACGTGCCGGGCATAGCGGGCGACCATCGCCAGGTCGTGGCTGATCATCAGCACGGCGGTGCCGTTCTCGCGCGTCAGCTCGACCATCAGGTCCAGCACCTCGCGCGCCACCAGCGTGTCCAGCGCCGTGGTCGGCTCGTCGGCGATCAGCAGGGCCGGCTTCGTGAGCATCACCGAGGCCAGCATGATCCGCTGCCGCATGCCACCGGAGAATTCGTGCGGATAGGCGGCCAGGCAGCGCTCCGGGTCGGCGATGCGGATCCGCTCCAGCATCGCGAGACTCCGGCGCCGGATCTCGGCGTCGTCCAGGCGGAGGTGCAGCTTCAGCGCCTCGGCCATCTGCCGGCCGATCGGCATCGCCGGGTTCAGCGACACCATCGGCTCCTGGAACACCATGCCGATGCGGGCGCCGCGGATGCGGCGCAGGGCCTTGGGCGGCAGGCCGGCCAGGTCCTGGCCGTCGAAGCGGATCGACCCGCCGATCCGCTGCATCGGCGGCGGCAGCAGGTCCAGCACGGCGCGGGCCGCCATGGTCTTGCCGCTGCCGGATTCGCCGACCAGCGCCAGCATCTCGCCGGCCGGCAGGGCGAAGCTGAGGTCGTCGACCACCACCGGGCCGCCATCGCCGGCGCGGATGGTCAGGTGCTCGACCGAGAGGAGGGGGCTCATCGCTGCATCCTCGGGTCGAGGCGGTCGCGGATGGCGTCGCCGAACAGGTTGATGCCGAGCAGGGTGAGGGAGATGCACAGGCCGGGGAAGACGCCGAGCCAGGGCGCGGTGCCGATATACGGCCTGGCGGCCGCCAGCATGTTGCCCCAGGTCGCGGCCGGCGGCGGCACGCCGAGGCCGAGGAAGCTCAGCGCGCTTTCCGACAGCAGCACCCAGCCGAACATGCTGGTGGCCAGCACGGTCAGCGGCGCGATGCAGTTGGGCAGCACGTGCCGGGCCATGGTGAACAGCTCGGAATTTCCCATGATCTGCGACGCCTCGACATATTCGCGGCCGCGGATCGACAGCACCGTGCCGCGCACCACCCGGACCACTGAGGGCATGTAGGCCAGGCCGAGAGCCAGGATGATGCCGTATTTGTTGGCGCCGAGGATCGCCATGATGCCGAGCGCCAGCAGGATGCCGGGGAAGGCCAGCAGCGCGTCGTTGAACACCATGATGACGCGGTCGACCCAGCCGCGCATGTAGCCGGTCAGCACGCCGACCAGGGTGCCGCCGGTGACCGCGGTGGCGACGGTCAGGAGGCTGATCCAGGCGCTGGTGGCGGCGCCGCTCATCGCCCGGCTCAGCACGTCGCGGCCGAACTCGTCGGTGCCCAGCCAATGCGCGGCCGTGGGCGGCTTGAACCGCGACAGGATGTCGATCTTCAGCGGGTCATAAGGCGTCCACACCGCGCTGACCAGGGCGGTGGCGACCAGGATGCCGATGATCAGCCCGCCGATCGCGGCATTGGCGCGGATGCGCCGCCGCGGCAGGGCGAGGGAGGTGGAGTCAGCCTGCGCGCTCATGCCGTCACCCGCGGGTCGAACAGTGGGTAGAGGAGGTCGACGATCAGGTTCACCACGACATAGATGCCGGCGATGAACAGCAGGCAGCCCTGCACCACCGGATAGTCGCGGGCGTAGATCGCGTCGACCAGCAGGCGGCCCAGGCCGGGGATGGTGAACACCGTCTCCACCACCGCGATGCCGCCCAGGAGGTTGCCCAGCATCAGGCCGATCAGCGTCCAGGTCGGGGCGAAGGCGGTGCGGAAGGCGTGGCGCCACAGCACCGCCCCCTCCGACAGCCCCTTGGCCCGGGCGTGGGTGATGTATTCCAGCCGCATCACCTCGATGGTGCTGGCCCGGGCCATGCGGATGACCACCCCGGTCTCGACCAGCACCAGCGTCGCCACCGGCATGATCATGTACAGGAGGGCGGCGCCGGGATCCTCGGCGAAGGGCACGTAGCCGATCACCGGCAGCCATTGCAGCTTCAGCCCGAGCAGCAGCAGCATCAGCAGGCCCAGCCAGAAGGTCGGGATCGACAGCAGCAGCGTGGCGCCGGAGATCACGGCCAGGTCCAGCGGGCTGTCCTGGCGCCAGGCGGCGATCATGCCGGCCGGCACGGCGACCAGGCTGGCGAGCGCCACCGCGACCAGGACGATGCTGGCGCTGACCGAGAACCGGTCCAGGATCAGCGGCAGCACCGACTGGCCGGTGCTGATCGAGTGGCCGAAATCGCCCGACAGCGCGTGGCCGAGCCAGTAGAGGAACTGCACCGGGATCGGCTGGTCGAGGCCGAGCGACCGGCGCAGGTCGGCGACGGCGGAGGGGTCCGCCATGTCGCCCAGCATCAGCGTCACCGGGTCGCCCGGGATCAGCCGGATCATGGCGAAGACGATGACGGCGACGACCAGCAGCGTCGGCACCGCCATGCCCAGCCGCTGCAGCAGGAAGCGGACCATCGGCAGGCTCTCCCGGGCAGGGGGATCAGTTCTTGATCGCCACGTTCCACAGCCGCGGCTTGGACGCGGTCCAGGGCTTGTAGCCCTCGAGCCGGTCGGACACCGCGGCGATCTCCGCCCCGTTATAGGTGACGATCAGCGGCACGTCCTCGATCTGCATCCGGTGCAGCGTGTCGAAGATCGCCTGGCGCTGCTTCGGGTCGCTGGTGACCATCGCATCCTGGATCAGCTTCAGCGCCTCCGGGTTCTCCCAGACCTTGCGCGGCTGCTTGTCCTTCGGGCCGGAGACCATCTCGTAGCTCAGCGCCGGGTCCATGCGGGCGGAGTAGCTGAACGACATGGTCTGGTAGTCGCCGCTGGTGTAGCGGTCCAGCTGCGCGCCCCAGTCCAGCACCTCCAGCTCGATGTTGATGCCGGCCTGCTGCGCCAGGGCCTGGGCGAAGATCGCGGTGTCGTAGACGCTCTGGTACTTGCGATTGACCAGCATCTTGATCGGCTGGCCGCTATAGCCGGCTTCGGCCAGGAGCTTCTTCGCCTCCTCGACATTCGGCGTGTAGCCCTGCTCCTCCACCGCGGTGTGGTAGGGGCTGGCGCTCGGGATCACCGAGGGGTTGGGCGGCGAGGTGCCCTGGGTCACCGCCTGGGCGATCTGGCTGGTGTCGATCGCCAGGGCCAAAGCGCGGCGGATGCGCACATCCTTCAGCAGCGGGTCGCGCGTCTGGATCAGGATCGCGCTCATCGACAGGGTCTGCGCCAGCTCGGTGCGCACGCCCTTCTGGCCGTCGATCTCCTGCTTGTCGGCGATGCTGACGTCGGGCACCAGGTCGATGTCGCCGGACAGGAGCGCGGTCTTCGCCGCCGCCGGGTCGCCGATGATGTTGAAGCGCACCGTCTCGGCCAGCGCCTTCTTGCCGCCGGTGTAGCCGTCGCGGTCGCCGTCGCGCGAGGCGTAGCCGTCGAAGCGCTTCAGCAGCACGTACTGGCCCGGCTCCCACGTCTCCAGCTGGTACGGGCCGGTGCCGATCGGCTTGATCCACTTGCCGTCGGGTCCGACCGAATCCGGATGGATGATCGCGCCCTCGGCGCAGTCGGTGCGGGCGATGGTGGCGAGGAACAGCGCGCTCGGCGCGTTCAGCTTGAAGACGACGGTCTTCGGGTCCGGGGCCTCGACGGCTTCGATCTTCATCCGGCCGCGGCCGTCGAGCTCCGGCAGGCAGCGCCATTCGGTCTTGGGGTCGAGCCAGCGTTTCCAGCTCCACACCACCTCGGCCGAGGTCAGCGGCGCGCCGTTCTGGAACCTGACCCCGTCGCGGAGCTTGAAGGTGTAGGTCTTGCCGTCGTCGGAGACGGCCCAGCTGTCGGCCAGCATCGGCCCGACCGAGGCGTCCTCGCGATAGGCGACCAGCCCCTCGACGACGTGCAGGATCACCGCGTCGGTGTTGTCGTCGCGCTTGGTGCCGGGGTCGGTCGAGCGCAGGTCGCCGTTCAGCGCCACGCGGATGGTGTCGGCGGGCGGCGCCGCCAGGGCCGGCACGGCCAGCCCCAGCGCCGCCGCGAGCGCAAGAACGGAAAGACGGGTCATGGGGGCCTCCCTGTGTTGAGGCGTTGGTATGAGCCGGACCGCGTTAGGCCGCGTTCTTCGTCCGGCGGGACAGGTCGAGCGAGTAGGTGGTGAAGGTGCGGTTCAAGGCCGGCAGTGGCGCCACCTCCATGGTCCCCTCGGCCGGGCGCATGATCACCATGGCGACGGTGGCCGAGAGGTTGTTGCGCGACGACGGGCGCGGCGGCCGGCACACGGCGTAGGGCGCGCCGAAATCGTCGAAGAAGGCCGCCTTCATGTCCTCGGCGATCAGCTGGCCGCGCTTGGCCTGGAGATGCTGCTGCACCCGCCAGTCGCGGTAGTAGCTCTCGGGCGAGCTCGGGATGCCGGCTTCCCTCAGCTTGGTCAGCGCCACCGGGCTGCGCCAGTGGTTGGCATGCACCAGGAGGCCGTCCTCCGGATACAGCGGGAAGGTCTCGTCCGGCGCGCATTCGAAGTCGATGGCGAAGCCGCCGGCATTGCTCAGGATCATGTTGTTCGAGGCGGATTTCGGCGTCACCGCGATGGTCCGCATCGAGATGGCGAAATGCTCCTGCTCCAGCGCCTTGCGCCGGATCAGCGGCAGCGGCACGCCGACATCCAGCTTGTAGTCGCGGTCGGATTCCAGGTAGTTCGCGGTGATCGCGGTGCCGACCGAGTTCAGGCCGTTGCGGGCCAGGCCGCCGGCCTCGGTGAAGGTCAGCACGTCCGGCCCGTCCTCGCGCCGCACCCGCAGCACGATCGCGGTCTCGGCGCATTCCGCCCGCCAGTCCCAGTTCTGGCCGTGGATCAGCTGGCCGTCGGCGCTGGCCGACCCCATGATCACGGCGCCGGTGCAGCCGTCCGGATCGTCCTCGACGATGCCCTTCCGGCGATGCGCCAGCTGCATCACCTCGGTGCGGCAGTTGATCAGCGCCACCGCCTCGAACTCCAGCTCCGCGCCCTCGGCGATGCCGCGCATCTCCTCGATCAGCTCGGGCGCGAAATCGTCCATCTTCGGCAGGAAGTCGGCGACGAAGCCGCGGATCTGCGCCCAGTCATAGCCGAGGTCGCGCAGCTGCCGGGCATAGACCTCGACGCTCTTGCGGGTGCGGTCGGCCGCGGCGGCGCCGTATTGCCGGCCGCGTTCGCGCGGCGTGCCGGAGATATCGACGAAGGGGAAGGGCGTCATGATCGGGGACCCGTTGTCATCGGATGGTCACACCGTAATGCGCTTTATGGAGACGAAAAACACATTTTTGCGGCATGCTGTGAAGTCGAAAGAATTTTGCGCGGCTGTTGCACGTGCTTTTCCGCCGCCGCGCCTGGGCTATCATGAGGGGTGGACATCGTGGAGCGCGACGTGACGGCAGCGGTGGAGGCGGCAGGGCGGGCGAGCCCGCTGCAATTGGAACTGGCCCGGCAGATCGTCGAGCGGATGCGCGACGAGGGGTGGGCGCCCGGCATGCGGGTGTCGGAGCAGGCGCTGGCCCGCGCGCTGGGCGTGTCGCGCTCGCCGATCCGCGGCGCGCTCGACCTGCTGGTGGCGCGGGGCGTGCTGGAAGCCGGCTC
>NZ_JANX01000203.1 GCF_000767795.1 Inquilinus limosus MP06
ACGCTGGCCGCCGCCGCCTGCGGGCTGAAGAAGACGGGGGCGCCGGACGTGCTGTTCGTCGCCCTCGACCCCGGCACCAGCGCGGCGGGCGTCTACACCCGCTCCCGCTGCCCCTCCGCCCCGGTGGACTGGTGCCGCCGGGCCTTGCCCAAGGGCACCGCCCGCGCGGTGGTGGTCAATGCCGGCAACGCCAACGCCTTCACCGGCCAGGCCGGGGTGAAGACGGTCGCGGCCACGGTGGTGGCGGCGGCGAAGCAGGTCGGCTGCGAGTGGGAGGAGGTGTTCGTCGCCTCCACCGGCGTGATCGGCCAGCCGCTGCCGGAGGACCGCGTCGCCCGCCACCTGCCGGACCTGGCCAAGGCGCTGGGCACGGACTGGGCCGCGGCGGCGGAGGCGATCCGCACCACCGACACCTTCGCCAAAGGCGCGACCCGCACGGCGACGATCGGCGGCACCACGGTGACGATCACCGGCATCGCCAAGGGGTCGGGCATGATCGCGCCGGACATGGCGACGATGCTGTCCTTCGTCTTCACCGACGCCGCCATCCCGGCGCCGCTGCTGCAGAAGGCGCTGGCCGCGGCGGTCGACCAGTCGTTCAACGCCATCACGGTCGACGGCGACACCTCGACCAGCGACACGCTGATGCTGTTCGCCACCGGCAAGGCCGGCAACCCGGCCCCGGCCGGCGCGGCGGACCTGGCCGATTTCCAGCGCGCGCTGGACGACCTGACCGCCGACCTGGCCCGCCAGGTGGCGTGCGACGGCGAGGGCGCGCAGAAGCTGATCACCATCGCGGTGACGGGCGCGATCTCCGACCGCTCGGCCCGCCGCATCGGCCTGGCCATCGCCAATTCGCCGCTCTTGAAGACCGCGGTGGCGGGCGAGGACGCGAATTGGGGCCGCATCGTCATGGCGGTCGGCAAGTCGGGCGAGCCGGCGGATCGCGACAAGCTGGGCATCGCCATCGGCGGCGTCCAGGTGGCGCGCGACGGCATGGTGGTCGACGGCTATGACGAGGCGCCGGTGGCGGCGCATATGAAGACCCGGTCGATCGAGATCGCGGTCGATATCGGCATCGGCCGCGGCCAGGCCACGGTCTGGACCTGCGACCTCACGCATGGGTATATCTCCATCAATGCGGATTACAGAAGCTGAGAGACCATTTGTAAACGCTACTGGCGCGGCCGTCTGACGGCGTCTTCTCCGCTTCCGGTGCTCACGGACTTGAACGTCCGCTGCGCGCCGGTTCTCGAAGCCACCGCCAGCCGACTCGCGCCAGCGCATTTCCAAACGGTCTCTCGGTTCCCATTCGTGGATCGAGGGATCGATGGGGCAGGGCAGGTGAGACCTCTTCGGAATGCCTCTTCTGAGTCCCCCCTCCCCTTGCGGGAGGGGGGTAGGGGGAGGGGGCTCTCTCAGTTCGACCCGGCCGAGCCCGCCGCAAGCCGGCACGGACGGCGGGTCCTTCGTCTTGCCCATCGGCGCGCGGACACAGGCGCTGCCGCCGTCAGGCGGCCACGCCGGCGCGTTTCAAGGCGGTCTCCCCCGTGACCGACCTGCCGGAGGAACTGGAGACCGAGCGGCTGCGGCTGCGCCGGCACCGCCCCTCCGATGCCGGGGAGATCGCGCATCTGCTCGACGACTGGGAGGTGGTGCGCTGGCTGTCGGACGTGCCCTTCCCCTACAGCTTCGCCGATGCCGAGGACTGGATCCGCACCGCGGAGAAGCGCTGGATCGCCGGCCGCGAATACCAGTTCGTGGTCACCCTGCCCGACAGCGGCGCCGTGATCGGCCATATGGGGCTGGCGATCGCCACCAACGGCCGGGTCGGCAGCTTCGGCTACTGGTTCGGCCGGCGCTGGTGGGGCCAGGGCTACGCGACGGAGGCGGCGCAGGCGGTGATCGCCTTCGGCTTCCTCGACCTGCGGCTGGAGCGGATCCAGGCCGCCTACCACCCCGACAACGCGCCGTCGGGCCATGTCCTGGTCAAGGCCGGGCTGATGACCGACGGCATCAAGACCATCGACTTCAAGGCGCTGGGGCAGGCGGTGCCCTGCCCGCTCTTCGCCCTCAGCCGCCAGGACTACCTGAAGATCTATGCCGCCTGACGCCCCCGCTTCCGCCTCTCCCGGCGACACCACCAAGCTGCCGCCCCTGCCGATGGTGCTGGTGGTCGCCGTCGCCCTGGTCGATGCCGACGGCCGGGTGCTGATCGCCCAGCGGCCGCCCGGCAAGTCGATGGCCGGGCTGTGGGAGTTCCCGGGCGGCAAGGTCGATCCGGGCGAGACGCCGGAGGCGGCGCTGATCCGCGAGCTGCGCGAGGAGCTGGCGATCGACACGGAGGAGAGCTGCCTGGCCCCCTTCACCTTCGCCAGCCACCGCTACGAGCGCTTCCACCTGCTGATGCCGCTCTATCTCTGCCGCCGCTGGCAGGGCACGCCGCAGCCGCGCGAGGGCCAGACCCTGGCCTGGGTGGCGCCGAACCGGCTGCGGGACTACCCGATGCCCCCGGCCGACAAGCCGCTGGTGGCGATGCTGCGGGATGTGGTGTAGGTGCAGAGGCCTGACTGCCGAGGGGCTAGGCGTCAGACATCTGCCAGGAGGATCGTTGCGATAAGGCGGTGTCGATCCGCCGGTTGGCTCTACACCGCAGAGCCATAGCCGGGTCCAGCACCATCAACTTCTCTGATCATGTCCTCCCATGGCCACTTAACCGTCGCATACTTTCGGTATAATAGAAGTTGTCGGTCTACAATGTGGATTTCGTTTGTCGCGTTATTGTAGCTTAGGACCAGCCCCCGGCCGTCGTCATCGACCTGCAATTCCTCAAATTTCTCCAAAACTGCCTTAAGGTTACCTTTCTGAATTCGAGGTTGCCTAGCGTGCGCCTGCTTATGAATATCGTCTACGCTTAGGCCTTTTTTTAGATCATCATCACCGCTGCTCATAATTACAGCCATGGCATGAGCATAGATGCCCGTTGCATCGGAGCGCTTGCGAATACCTGACGAGATTCGATTCGCAAACTGCTGATAAGCTGGATTAAGTTGTTCAGCATATTTCATGCCTGCGGCCTCGCCGGCACCTTCTCTATCAAGCTGTTTTAGTGATTTCTGGGTCTCGCCGATTTCCAGTTCATCCAGGGTATTCAAGGATAGTTTTTGAAGAATTCCTGCATTTCCAAAAGCATCTGCTATCAGAAGGTCCTTCAAGGGTGATTTAAATTCAATATTGAGTGCCTCGCCTCCTCTTTCAAGGATCGCCTTAAGATCGTCATCTGTCCAGTAGATAGAAATTTCCTCGATGCGTCCGGAAAGGTCAGTGTTTAGAGAAATAAGCATGTTGCTCTGGGACCATACGCCGACTATGATAATATAGGTGCCATAATCCCACATAGTCTTAAGATCGTGTGCGAACACTCTTCGGTCCGCAACGGACATATAGTGGAAGTCCTCAATGACCACGCGGCGTCCAGATGCTTTTATAGCTTCGCAGAGAAACTGTAGGTTTTCCGGCCCTTTGCCGGGAACACGGTAAGTTGTCGAGCCTTCCGAAGTTTGTTCCACGCCGAATGCAGTGCCTATTTTTGCGATAATATTAGCACCAATACTGCCATTGATCTGCAGTGTTGCTTTAGTATTGTTTTTTTCTGACGTTTCTTTGACAATTTGTATCCCTAGTTCGGCTAATATGTCTTCATAGATTGAAGGAACATCCTTTTTGAGCCGACATTGAATTACAATAGCATTTGGTATGATCTTTTTCCTTATCCAGGATTTTCCGCATTTAGATTCGCCTCTTAGGGCAATGTGGTTTGAGCGTGTTAATTGCTTCTGCAATTCTGCATCTAAGGAGCCTCTGTCAACATACGAGTCGCTCAATATATCAGAAGAAATTCCAAATACTTCTGAACTACGCTTTACCCGCTTTCCAAATAGCTTCATGTGAATACCTCGCATCGAAACAACAGCGCTCTGAGGAAGCTCGCTTCCCAATGGGTGAAGCAAACTCTAATAGCATCGCTATGTCATTATGGGGAGGCCGACGGTGAGCCCATGCGGGAACCAATGCGCTGCTGGCGCGGGAGCTCGGGATCAAGCGAGCGATCCACCGGCTGAGCGGGCCGGAGGCATTGCGGTTGTGCGAGCGGTCGAAGGGCGAAGGAGGCTGGAGAAGTCATGCCTGTCGGTCGAGCGTATGTGCGCCATCACGTGCCGCGCGCACCCTGCGAGATTTGTAGCGCCCGAGCCCATTTGGTAAGGATGATTCAAAAATGTCTGACGAATTATCCTGATATTGCGCAGGGAATTTGATTGCGCTATAGTCTAATCAGAATGTCAGCTTCATCCTCAGAAAGATGGGTTAGCGCTAAAGCCGATCAGGGCTCGCTCGGCAAGGATTCCGGGTCAATTGGTGCTGCGCTGTCGGAGCTAGCCACGCGACTGGAGCAAGCCAGACTGCAAGCTGCAGAGGCTCGGCAGCGGTTTGTCGCCGCAGAAGCTGAGGTAGAGCGCATCTGCCGCGCCATGGCCGCTCTGATGGATCTTCTGCCCCAGGACAAGAGGCCGGATGTTGCGCCGGTGGTTCAGGCGCGACGCCAGGAACGCCGGCACGGACGCGGAACGTTGATTTTCGACAACGTGGTCAAGCTGTTCGAGAAGTCGCCTCGGGCCGAGTGGACTGCTCCGGCAATTCAATCCGCACTCCAGGATAAGGGTGTGCAGGCTGAGCCCAAGCAGATCCACAACGTGCTTGGCTACCTTGCTCGGGAAGGGAAGTTGGTTCGAGTTGACCGCGGCCGTTACCACATTTCTGGCTATGGCATCGGTATCGAGACTGGCGACGAATGTGATGATTATGATGGTGGGAGGCGCCAAGACGGCGACTAACGCCTGACAAAGGAAAACGCCAGCGATCAGGGCCGCTGGCGTCTATACTCCGGTGGTGGAATTGGCATACACAGCCGACTGCTACTCGGCCGGTCAGTCCGCGAGGCGATCATGTGGGTTCGAATCCCGCCCGGAGCACTCCCCTGTAAAAGCCCTTTTTGTTTGTTCTTGGCCCCTGTGGCGCAATTGGTAAGACGCGGCGGTGTTAGCGCACCGCTGCCCGAAGAGGTCGCTGCCTCGTAGGGCTGTGTAGGTTCGAATCCTACCGGGGGTATCAGAACAAGTCAATAGATAACTTATTGATTCTGCAATAGAATCGCTGAATCAAAAAATGAATCTATATCAATGACTTAAGGATTGCTCGCTCAGCCTTGGAATATCCAATACCGTTGTGGCATCTCGGATCGAGCGCGTCCGGGAACGAATCAGTCTCCTTCACTGCTGCCGCTCGGAATTCCGGGATTTGCGGTGACAGTGCACTTTTAGTGGGCTTCAGCCCGCGTCTGGCAGAGTGATCACCCGGCCGCGTTCGAGTGGAGACGCGGGATGGCCACACCCCTTTGGGCTCGTCATGACGGGCTGAGAGCCGGTATGGACAATGACAGCGGGTCCTCAAACGGATCTGACCAGCCTCGGGTCGTAGATCCATTTCCGCACCTTCGCGGCGCTGATCCGCGCGCTGTCGGGGTGTAGCGGATTGATCAGCACGTTGAGCTCCTCCGGCACGATCACCGACGGGACGATGAGCAGGGCGGACGATCCCGACCGGATCCAGGCCGTGCCGAAGGCGATGCTCGCCCGTCCCGCCGGCTCGGCATCCCAGCCGACCGGCAGGGTGGCGGCGGTCTCCTGCCGCGCGGCGGCCCAGACCGTGTCGGGGATCTCCACCCGCACGAGATATCGGTTGAGCGGCAGCCCGCTGGCATTGAGGTGGACCACCGTCTCCAGGCAGGCCAGCGCCCGGGTCTGCGACGTGTAGACGGCCGGCACGCCGGGGCTGTTCCAGCGGCCGCCGGTCGCCTTGGCGCCGGCGCCGGTGAGATCGTCGGCCTCGTAGGACGGCGTGTCTGTGGCGATGCGCCAGACCGTCCGGCTCACGCGTAGGCGCCGCTCTGCAGCTGCGCCAGCACCGTCGACACCAGGGCCTGCCCCTCCATCGTGTCCATCAGCTCGATCGGGCAGGTGCCGCCGAGGGCTGGCAGGGGGTCGTTGAGCCAGCGGGCCATCCAGGCGGCCGCATCGAACCCCTTCGGATCGCCCGACTCCTCGACCATCGCCTCGATCTGTCCCACCAGCCTGGCGACGCCGATGACACGTTCGCTGTCCTCGGGCGACAGTGTCTGGTCCTGCTTCGCCTTCTTGTTGACCGTGGCGGGGGAGAGGTTGAGCGCCCTCAGACCGGCGCCCTGCCCGATCGCCAGATCGGCCAGGATCCGCTTCGCCTCGACGGCGCGGACACCGTGCTTGATCATGTCGATCCGCTCGAGCGGCGAGGCGTGGAAGACCGCTAGATAGGAGAGGCCGGCCTTCCGGTGCCGCACCGAACCGGGAGAGTCGGACTTGGTCGAGGGGCTGATCCGGGACATGCTTCGGCTCCTTTGAGCAATCAATATGCTCTCTGGAGCCGAAGAATCCAAGTCCCGGAGTCGCTGGCTTCGCGCCGGGCGTGCCGCAGCCGCGCGAGGGCCAGACCCTGGCCTGGGTGGCGCCGAACCGGCTGCGCGACTACCCGATGCCGCCGGCCGACAAGCCGCTGGTGGCGATGCTGAGGGATGTGGTGTGACGGCGGTGGCCCGTGGTTCGGGCCATCGCTCCGACGGTCTCGATTGAGGTGTCTCAGGAATGAGGCGGTCCAACTGCTCGGCCTGCCCGTGTTCGCGTACTCCACCGAATGCCCGTTTGCGCTACCGCAGGGACGTGCTGCGGCCTAATATTTCTGGCAATCGCATCTTTGTGACATATGCATGTAATTTCATTATACGAAAGCGATCATGGAAGCGTAACGTCGAGTACAGAACAAGCGTCCATGGAGAGATGATGAAGGCGTGGCTGCCGCGTATTTAGGTGGTGACTTTTATTATTGGATTCGCCAAGGTGTCATATGAGGAAGCCGGCATTCAGGATAAAGCAGGCGGCGATCTGTGCCCTGAAGAGTGCCGCACGACAGGGAGTGTACAGTGGCCGACTCCATCCATCCCGCCATGCTCCTGTCGGGGATCACGATCATCGACCTGTCGCGCGTCTTGGCCGGGCCGTTCTGCACGATGACCCTTGCCAATATGGGCGCACGGGTGATCAAGGTGGAAATCCCCGGCACCGGCGATGATTCACGCGCCTTCGGCCCGTTCAGCAACGGCAAGTCGCTCTATTTTTCCGCCATCAACTGCAACAAGGAGAGCATCGCTCTCAACCTGAAGCAGCCCGACGACCGCCTCGTCTTCGAGAGGCTCCTGGAAAAAGCCGACGTCCTGGTCGAGAACTACCGGCCCGGCACCATGGAGAAGCTCGGCTACGGCTGGGAGGTGCTGCATGCGCGGTTTCCGCATCTGATCTACGGCGCGGCATCCGGCTTCGGCGACAGCGGACCCATCTCCCAGCGCGCGGCCTACGACATGGTCGTGCAGGGCATGGGGGGCATTATGAGCCTGACGGGCTATCCCGGCCAGCCGCCCGCCCGGGTCGGCATCTCCATCGGCGACATCACCGCCGGGATCTATCTCGCGAACGGCATCACCGCCGCGCTCTACAAGCGCGCCGTCTCCGGCATCGCGAACAAGATCGACGTGGCCATGCTGGACTGCCAGGTCGCGATCATGGAAGACGCGATCACCGCCTATGACAAGACCGGCGAGATCCCCGGCCCGAAAGGCACCAGCCACCCCTCGGTGGCTCCCTTCCAGGCCTTCGCCGCGCAGGACGGCAGCGTGATCATCGCCGCCGGCAACGATCATCTGTTCCGGCTGCTGACCGAAGCCCTCGACCGCCCCGACCTGGCGGCCGACAGCCGCTTCGTGTCCAACGACCTGCGGCACGTCAACCTCGGTGCCCTCCAGCAGGAGATGGAGAAGACGCTTCGCACGAAACCCGTCGCCGCCTGGCTCGACGTCCTGAATGCAAAGGGCGTGCCGTGCGCTCCCATCAACGACATTCCGCATATGATGCAGGAATCGCAGGTGGCGGCGCGCAACATGATCATATCCGTCAATGATCCTGTTGCCGGTGAGATCAAGGTGGCCGGCAATCCCATAAAGGTGGTGGGCGCGGCCGAGCCCACCACCTTTTCGCCGCCTCCCGAGCTCGATGCCGACCGCGCCGCGATCCTCGCCGAATTCCTCGGAACCACGTCATGAGCGGCGTGCCTCAACCCGACCTGGTCACGGTCGAAACCGCCGACCGCGTTGCAATCCTGAGCCTCAACAACGCCGCCAGGCGCAACGCCCTCAGCCGTGCGCTGCTCGATGCCCTGATCGCAGGCCTGAAGGGGCTCGATCTGCGGGACGTCCGCGCCGTCATCCTGCGTGCGGCGCCCGGCCTGTCCGTCTGGTCGGCCGGCCATGACATCAAGGAACTGCCGAGAGGACACGAGGATCCCCTGGGCTATTCCGATCCGCTGGAGCGAGCGTTGCGCGCCATCCGCGAGATGCCGGTGCCGGTGATCGCGATGGTTCACGGAACCGTCTGGGGCGGCGCCTTCGACCTGGTCCTGTCCTGCGACATGATCGTCGCCGACGAGACGGCGGGCTTCGCCATCACGCCGGTCAATCTGGGCCTGCCCTACAACACCACCGGTCTTCTGCACTTCATCGGCCGGCTGCCGATGAACCTGATCAAGGAGATGTTTTTCACCGCAACGCCTCTCAAGGCCGAGGATGCGGAGCGCTGGCACATCGTGAACCATCTCGTCCCGTCCGCCGAGCTGGAGAGCTTCACCATGGCTCTGGCGGAAGGGATGACGACCAAGGCCCCGATGGCGGTGGCGGTGATCAAGGAGCAGCTTCGGGTCCTGGCCGACTACCAGCCGATCGCGGCCCAGGTGTTCGAGAGGATCCAGGACATGCGTCGGCAGGTCTACGAGAGCGCCGACTTCCAGGAGGGGATCAACGCCTTCCTCGAGAAGCGGAAGGCTGTGTTCCAAGGGATCTGAATTTCGGTGACAGTGCACTTTTGGCGGACCGTCGCTCCGTGCCCGGCGAGCGGCCGGCCGCTGCTCGGCGCGCTGCAGCTCCTCTTGATGTTCCCTTTTTGTTCTTGACGTGATGCCGCGTCGCGCCGCATAATCCAGGCACAGTCGAAGAGTTGCGCCCGCCCGGCCCCGCCGCGGCGGGCTTTTTCGTGCGAGGTCGGGATGGCGGCACTGAGCGAGAGCGACGACTATCTGGCCGAATGCTTCGTCCGGCACGGCAACGGGTACCGGGCGGCGCGGGAGGCCGGCTTCTCGAAGCGCGGCGGCCGCCGGCTGCAGGAGCCGGATGTGCTGGCCGCCTGCCTGGTCAAGGCGATCCGGATCCTGGAGGCGGGGCAGAGCCTCGACAAGCGGGCGCAGCGCCGGCTGCGCGAGCTGGGCCGGGCCTGCCTCCTCAAGGGCCGCAGCGAGCACGGCATCGACGGGCTGCCGCCGGTCGAGGAGGCGTACCGGCAGTTCCGGCTCCTCCTCGGGCTGGATCGCGAGCCGGGTGGAGAGGGCGGGGCCACCCCCTCACCCTCCCAAGCCTGCGGCTCCTCCCTCTCCCCCGGGGAGAGGGAAGGCGCGGCGCGCTCCGATAGCCCTCTCCTCGGGGAGAGGGAGGGGCCCGGCGGCGAAGCCTACGGGAGGGTGAGGGGGCGTGCGGCCTCGCCGGAGGGGCTCGTCCCGCGGACGACGTT
>NZ_JANX01000204.1 GCF_000767795.1 Inquilinus limosus MP06
GGATGGCAGGCGCCGACCACCAGCACCAGCCGGTCGCCCGGCACGCTGGCATGCTCGAATCCGGCGAGGTCGAGGTCGCCCTCGACGAAGCCGATATCGGCCCGGCCCTCGCGCACCGCCTCGGCCACCTGGGTGGTGTTGCCGATGGTGAGGTCCAGCTGCAGCCCGGGATGCGCCGCGCGGAAGCGGTGCATCAGCGACGGCAGCCAGTAATTGCCGATGGTCTGGCTGGCATGCAGCGCCAGGAGGCCGCGGCGCAGCCCGGACAGGTCGTCCAGCGCCCGCTCGGCCAGCGCCGCCCGGGCCAGCACGGCCCGCGCCTCCGGCAGGAAGGCGGTGCCGGCATCGGTCAGGGCGATGCCGCGGCCGACGCGGTGGAACAGCTTGGTGGCGTGGCGCGCCTCCAGCGCCTGGATGGCGGCGCTGGCGGCCGACTGGGTCAGGTTCAGGGCCTGCGCCGCGCGGGTCACGTGCAGGTGCTCGGCGACGGCGACGAAGATCCGGAGCTGCTCCAGCGTCATGCGCCGTACCCGGCACGGCTGGGCCGGCAGCCGGGGCACCGGAGCGATGCGACTCGGGACATCGCTTCTGTAACAGCCACAAGCCTCACGAAAGCCTCCGCAGGAGCCTCCGGCCCCTCCCCAACGATCGAGCAAGCGATTGATTCCGGACCAAACGATCAGGATTCTCGATCACAGAATGACATAGTTCGTGCTTAAGGCGAGTCGGCTGAAAAGCCGCATCGCCTTTCTCGCGAACTGAGCATACCCTGTTACCATTGATACGACGTAGGCCCGGATGGCAGGCCGCGCCAAGACCTCGACCAACGAGGCCCCGGGCCCAGATAAAAATTAAGGCAGTAGTATTATCGATCAGGTTCGACCCTATATTGTTAAGCAGAGCGAGCGGTGGAGAAGGGGTAGTGCCAGATATTGCACCTCATCCGGGTCCCGACTGCGCAGCCCACCCCGGGCCTGCGGGCGGGCGGGATGGGGCCGGCCCTCGTCATCCACCCGAATCTCGCCGTAAAGCCCGGACCATCATGGGCCGGACACATATGCCCAGAAGCTGCGGCCGGAAACGGCACACTAGGTTGAGTTTCGATCCTCCAACCTCTGGCGGGTGGCAATGGCACCGACCGACGATCTCTTCACCAGCTATGCGAAATCATACGAGGCCCGCCGCGCGGCGGAGATGTCCCTCGAAGAATTCCTGAAGGGATGTCGCAGCGACCCGATGATGTATGCGAGCGCGGCCGAACGGCTGCTCGCGGCCATCGGCCAGCCGGAGATCGTGGACACCGCCCGCGACGGCCGGCTGGGGCGGATCTTCATGAATCGCACCATCCGGGTGTACCCGGCCTTCTCCGAGTTCTACGGCATGGAGGAGACGATCGAGCGGATCGTCAGCTTCCTGCTGCACGCGGCCCAGGGGCTGGAGGAGCGCAAGCAGATCCTCTACCTGCTCGGCCCGGTCGGCGGCGGCAAGTCGTCGCTGGCGGAGCGGCTGAAGGCGCTGATGGAGGTGCACCCGATCTATGTGCTGAAGGCCGGCGACGAGGTCAGCCCGATCTTCGAGAGCCCGCTCGGCCTGTTCAGCCCCGATACGATGGGCGCCGAGCTCGAGGACCGCTACGGCATCCCCCGCCGGCGCCTGACCGGGCTGGTCAGCCCCTGGTGCCTGAAGCGGCTGGATGAGTTCGACGGCGACATCTCCAAGTTCAAGGTGGTGCGGCTGCAGCCGTCGCGGCTGCGCCAGATCGGCATCGCCAAGACCGAGCCGGGCGACGAGAACAACCAGGACATCTCGTCGCTGGTCGGCAAGGTCGACATCCGCAGCCTGGAGACGCTGCCGCAGCACGACCCGGACGCCTACAGCTATTCCGGCGGGCTGAACCGGGCCAACCAGGGCCTGCTCGAATTCGTCGAGATGTTCAAGGCGCCGATCAAGATGCTGCATCCGCTGCTGACGGCGACGCAGGAGGGCAACTATGTCGGCACCGAGAACATCGGCGCCCTGCCCTTCACCGGCATCATCATGGCGCATTCCAACGAGGCGGAGTGGCAGGGCTTCAAGAACAACAAGAACAATGAGGCCTTCATCGACCGCATCTACGTGATCAAGGTGCCGTACTGCCTGCGGGTGACCGAGGAGCAGAAGATCTACGACAAGCTGATCCGCGGCTCGAAGCTGGCCGACGCGCCCTGCGCCCCCGGCACGCTGGAGATGCTGGCCCGCTTCTCGGTCCTGTCCCGCCTGCGCGAGCACGAGAATTCCAACCTCTACTCCAAGATGCGGGTCTATGACGGCGAGAGCCTGCGCGAGGTCGATCCCCGCGCCCGCAGCCTGCAGGAGTACAAGGATGCCGGCGGCGTCGACGAGGGCATGGACGGCGTGTCCACCCGCTTCGCCTTCAAGGCGCTGGCCGCCACCTACAACCACGATACCAACGAGGTGGCCGCCGACCCGGTGCACCTGATGTATGTGGTCGAGCAGATGGTGCGGCGCGAGCAGCACCCGGCCGAGACCGAGAAGCGCTACCTGGAGTTCCTGAAGGCCGACCTGGCGCCGCGCTATGCCGAGTTCATCGGCCATGAGATCCAGAAGGCCTACCTGGAATCGTATCACGACTATGGCCAGAACCTGTTCGACCGCTATGTCGATTACGCGGATGCCTGGATCGAGGACCAGGACTTCAAGGACCCCGACACCGGGCAGCTGCTGAACCGCGACCTGCTGAACCAGGAGCTGACCAAGATCGAGAAGCCGGCCGGCATCGCCAACCCGAAGGATTTCCGCAACGAGGTGGTCAAGTTCGCGCTGCGCTCCCGCGCCGCCAATGAGGGCCGCAACCCGAGCTGGACCAGCTACGAGAAGATCCGCGAGGTGATCGAGCGGCGGATGTTCAGCCAGGTCGAGGAGCTGCTGCCGGTGATCAGCTTCGGCTCGAAGAAGGACGGCGACACCGAGAAGAAGCACGAGGAGTTCGTCGAGCGCATGGTCGCCCGCGGCTACACCGAGCGGCAGGTCCGGCGCCTGGTCGAATGGTACATGCGGGTCAAGCAGGCGGGCTGAGACAGGAGGGTGTGAACAACGCGCGATGTCCATGCACATCATCGACCGGCGGCTTAATCCGGGCGGCAAGAGCCTCGTCAACCGCCAACGCTTCCTGCGCCGGGCCAAGGCCCTGGTGCAGCGGGCGGTCAGAGACAGTTCGCGCGAGCGCAGCATCAAGGATCTGGAGCAGGGTGGCGAGGTCGCGATCCCGGTCACGGGCGTGAACGAGCCACGCCTGCACCGCTCCAGCTCCGGCGGCCTGCGCGACCACGTCCTGCCCGGCAACAAGGAGTTCGTCGAGGGCGACACCATCCAGCGGCCGAAGCGCGGCGGCGGGGGTGGCGGCAGCGAGGGCGCGCCCGACGGCGACGGCCAGGACGAGTTCCGCTTCGTGCTGTCGCAGGAGGAGTATCTCGAGCTCTTCCTCGATGACCTGGAGCTGCCGGACCTGGCCAAGCGCAAGCTGGTCGCGTCCGAAAGCGTCGGATGGCGGCGGGCCGGCTTCTCCACCAGCGGCCCGCCGGCCAGCCTGGCGGTGACCCGGACGATGCAGCGGGCGATGTCGCGTCGCATCGCCCTGCGCCGTCCGAAATCCGGCGAGATCAAGGACATCGAGGCCGAGATCGCGGCGCTGGAGGCCGACGCCGACCCGGACCAGGAGAAGATCGACCAGCTGCAGGAGCATCTGGACCACCTGCTGCAACGCACCCGGCGCATCCCCTATATCGACCCGGTCGACCTGCGCTACCGCCGGCTGGAGGCGACGCCGAAGCCGGTGGCCCAGGCGGTGATGTTCTGCCTGATGGACGTCTCCGGCTCGATGACCGAGCACATGAAGGACCTGGCGAAGCGCTTCTTCGCCCTGCTGCACCTGTTCCTCAAGCGCCGCTACAAGCATGTCGAGCTGGTGTTCATCCGCCACACCCACCAGGCCGAGGAGGTGGACGAGGACACGTTCTTCTACTCGACCGAGAGCGGCGGCACAGTGGTCTCGACCGCGCTGGAGATGATGGCGTCGATCGTGGCCCAGCGCTACCGGCCGGAGGACTGGAACATCTACGCCGCCCAGGCCTCGGACGGCGACAACCTGTCGAGCGACAGCGCCAAATCCGCGGCCCTGCTGGGCGACGAGATCCTGCCGCTGTGCCAGTACTTCGCCTATCTCGAGGTCGGCCGCGACGAGGACCCGATGTCCTCCGGCGTGGTGCCGCGTCAGACCGACCTGTGGCAGACCTATGACCGCGTGCGCAAGCCGGACGTGCCCTTCGCCATGCGCAAGGTCTGGCACCGACGCGACATCTATCCGGTGTTCCGCGAGCTGTTCCAGCGCCGCGACGTGGGGGTGGGAGCCGACTGAATGGGCGAGACGCTGCTCTATCCCGGCACCGACTGGGATTTCGGCACGATCCAGCGGATCTACGACCGGGTCGAGCAGGTGGCCAAGGGGCTGAAGCTCGACACCTATCCCAACCAGATCGAGGTGATCACGGCCGAGCAGATGCTCGACGCCTATTCCTCGATCGGCATGCCGCTGTTCTACAAGCACTGGTCCTTCGGCAAGCAGTTCGCCCAGAACGAGGTGTTGTACCGCAAGGGGCTGCGCGGCCTGGCCTATGAGCTGGTGATCAATTCCAGCCCCTGCATCAGCTACATCATGGAGGAGAACACCGCGACCCTGCAGACGCTGGTGATCGCCCATGCCGCCTTCGGCCACAACACCTTCTTCAAGACCAACTACCTGTTCAAGCAGTGGACCGATGCCGAGGGCATCCTCGACTATCTGGAGTTCGCCAAGGCCTATATCGCGCAATGCGAGGAGCGCCACGGCCAGATGGCGGTCGAGCAGCTGCTGGATGCCGCCCATGCGCTGATGAGCCATGGCGTGCACCGCTATCCGCGGCCGCGCCGGCCGGACCTGAAGACCGAGGAGCGGCGGGCCAAGGAGCGGCTGGAATACCAGGAGCAGGTGTTCAACGACCTGTGGCGCACCCTGCCGAACGCGCCGGCCAAGTCCGGGCCGGTGCTGAGCGAGGAGCGCCGTCGCGCCCTGCTCGAGCTGCCGCAGGAGAACATCCTGTATTTCCTGGAGAAATCGGCGCCCCGTCTGCAGCCCTGGCAGCGCGAGCTGCTGCGCATCGTCCGGCTGGTGGCGCAGTATTTCTACCCGCAATCGCAGACCAAGGTGATGAACGAGGGCTGCGCCTGCTGGGTGCACTACAAGATCATGACCCAGCTGCACGAGGAGGGCTCGCTGAACGACGGCGCCTTCCTGGAGTTCCTGCAGTCCCACACCAATGTCGTGTACCAGCCGGAGTTCAACGACCAGCATTACAACGGCATCAACCCCTACGCCCTGGGCCTGGGGATGATGCAGGACATCGAGCGGATCGTGGTCGACCCGACCGACGAGGACCGGGAATGGTTCCCGGACATCGCCGGCAAGGGCGACGCCACCGGCGTGCTGCAGGATGTCTGGGCCAATTACCGCGACGAGAGCTTCGTGTCGCAGTTCCTGAGCCCGCGGCTGATCCGGCAGTGGCGGATGTTCCACCTGCTGGACGATTCCGGCCAGCCGGAGCTGCGGGTCGACGCGATCCATGACGAAAGCGGCTATCGCCGGATCCGCCGGGCGCTGGCGCGGCACTACGATGTGGCCTGGAACGACCCGGACATCCAGGTGGTGGATGTCGACCTGGCCGGCGACCGCCGCCTGATCCTGCAGCACAGCGTGCTGAACGGCATCCTGCTGGCCGAGAACGACACCCGCCAGGTGCTGCAGCACTTGGCCGATCTGTGGGGCTACGACGTGCTGCTGAAGGAGATCGACCCCTCCAGCAACGCCGTGCTGAAGGAGCACTCGGCGAGCGCCCGGTCGACGTTCTTTTGAAAGCTGGCCTCTCCCGTTCCCGTAAATCTGCCCTCTCATCCTCCCCCTCCCCTTGCGGGAGGGGTAGGGGGAGGGGTTTGGCGCCGCGAGACCGATTTTCTCCAGGCTTGAGCGTATCGTCTGCGCCGACAGGATAGTCGACGCTCCCTCCCGGCATCGACAGCCCCCTCCCCCTACCCCTCCCGCGGGGGGAGGGGGAGGATGAATGGGCGGGCCGACTTCGGTGGGTGAGGCCGGAAGACGCAGGAGCCCCTACCCCGCCTCCCCCGCCGGCTTGGCGCGGTCCAGCGCGTGCTGGGCCACGGCGTGCGGCACCGCCCCTCCTCCGCCGCTGCCGGCCACGGTGACGGTCGGGACGGCGAAGGCGATGCCGTTGGCCTCGAAGGCCTTCTTGATCATCGCCATCGCCCGGCGCCGGATCACGAACTGCTCGCCCGGCCTGGTCATCATCTTCAGCCGGACCTGGATGGCGTAGTCGCCGAACTGCTCCACCCCCTGCATCTTCAGCGTCTCCAGGATATGCGGCGCGAATTCCGGGTCGGCCGCCAGTTCCTTGCCGACCTGCTTGACGATCGGTTTGATCTTGTCGAGGTCGGTGTCGTAGGTGACCGAGACTGTCATCTTGTCGATCACCCAGTCGCGCGAGTAGTTGGTGATCTTGTCCAGCGAGCCGAAGGGGATGGTGTGCAGCGCGCCGCGGTGGTGGCGCAGCTTGAGCGAGCGCAGCGAGAACCCCTCCACCGTGCCGCGGATGCTGCCGCTCTCGATGTACTCGCCGATGCGGAAGGCGTCATCGAACAGGAAGAACATGCCGGAGATGACGTCCTTCACCAGCGTCTGAGCGCCGAAGCCGACGGCGAGCCCGACGACGCCGGCGCCGGCGACCAGCGGCCCGATCTCCACCCCCAGCGCCGCCAGGGCGATCAGCCCGGCCATCACCGCCAGCACCACGAACAGCACGTTCTTCAGGATCGGCAGCAGCGTGCGCAGCCGGGCGTGGCGCCGGGCGTCGTCGCCGGTGCCGAGCCCGCCCGCATTGGCGGCGACGATGCGCTGGTCCAGCCAGGCGCGCAGCAGGTGCCAGGCGAAATCCGCCACCAGGAACACGATCGCGGCGTTGATGGCGCCGCGCATCAGGCGCGTCAGCACGGTGTCGCGCGTGGTCAGGGCGGCGAGGTCGAGCCCCAGCACCTCGGCGATCAGCAGCGCCGCGCCGATCACCAGCAGGGCGCGCAGGCCGCGCTCCAGCGACACGCCCAGCACCGACGGGATCTCCTCCGCCGCCGCAGCCCCGGCCGGGCGCAGCACATGCTTGACCGCCAGATGGCTGCCGCGGATGGCGATCGGCAGCAGCAGCAGGATCACCCCGACATAGAAGGGCGCCACCGAGCCGGTGAACAGCGCCAGCCACACTCCGACGATGTAGAGGGTCAGGAGCCAGGTGCCGATCCGGTGGTCGTGGCCGACCCGGTCGCGGCCGTCGAAGGTCGGGGCGCGCCACAGCGCCGTCAGAGTCAGGCCCAGCAGGACGACGCCGCAGGCCAGGCCGACCAGATACCAGCTCTCCCGCCGCAGCCCCAGCGTGGTCAGGACGTCCAGGGTGAACTGCACGAAGAAGAACCAGCCCACCAGGATCGCCGACCAGACGAACCAGAAATGCGCGGTCGGTGTCGCCATCGGCACCAGCCGGAATCTCTCCGCCCCCGGCGCCAGGATGATGCGGCCCAGCACCACCGTCACCCGGACGATCAGCACCAGCAGCAGGTAGGACAGCACGATCTCCTGCAGCAGCGGCGGCCAGTCGAACAGCAGGAAGGCGCCGATGCTGCCGAGGGCGAAGACGAAGACCAGGCCGAGGCCGTAGACCGAGCGCAGCCATACCGCCTGCAGCCGGCCGTGCAGCGTGTCGAGCTGGGTGCCGATCAACCGGCGGCGGAAGCGGGCCGAGAGGTACCAGTAGAGCTTCTCGGCCCCGAAGCCGAGGCCGACGAAGACCGCGAGCGACAGGACCGTCCACAGCAGCCCCTGGTCCTCCAGCTGCGCCATCAGCACCCGCCAGGCGGCGGCGAGTTCGGCCGGCAGCGCCGGGGCGGCGGCGACCAGCGAGCGCAGGAAGCCCCGCGTGGCATCGATGCCGCCGGCCAGGCTCTGCTGCACCCCTTCGGCGGCGGGCGCGGCGCCGGCGTTCCCGGCGGCCGGGGCGGCGACCTGGCTCTGCAGCCAGCCGCGCACCTCCGGGTCCTGCAGCAGCTCGGCCAGGCTGCGCAGCTTCTCCGGGCTCGGCGGCGGCGCCTGCTGCGCCGGGGCAGCACCCGAGGCGCCCAGCCCGAGCAGGAGGACGAACAGGAACAGCAGGCGATGCATGGCGGGACAGCCCCTCAGCCGATCTCGGGCGATGATAGAGCGTGCGCGCCGCGAAGCGACAGCCGTTCCCACACCGCAACCACCAGCATCACCACCGCCACGCCGGCCGAGAGCAGCAGCGGCGACAGCCCGTCCGACAGCGGGATCAGCAGGGCCAGCAGCACCAGGCCGGCCAGATGCGACAGCGGGATGCGGCCGGTGGTCGTCCATTTGAACAGGGCGTTGCCGAGCAGGTACAGCGCCGGCCCGCCCAGCAGGGCGGCCACGGTGCCGACGCCGACATGGCCCGTGGGGTGGGCCAGCACCAGCTCGTCCGCCACCGCGCCGACGATGATGCCGGCGACGATCAGCAGGTGGATATAGGTGTAGGCGATGCGCGCCAGCCGCCCCGGATCCTCGGCATGGGCGATGCGGTGGCTGCCGCGCTCGGCCCCGATGTCGAAATAGATCCACCACATCGCCACGCTGCCGATGAAGGAGATGACGAAGGCGGTGACGGTGGCCCCGTCCGGCTCCAGCTCGGCGAAGGTGGCGCCGGTGACCAGGATCGATTCACCCAGCGCGATGATCACGAACAGGCCGCAGCGCTCGGCCATGTGCCCGCCCTCAACATCCCAGTCGGCGGTGGTGGAGCGGCCGAGGCCGGGCGTCCAGAAGCCGAGCGAGGGCGAGACGTATTCGATCGCCAGCGCCGCGGTCCACAGCGCCAGCCGCGCCTCCGCCTCCACGAGGGCGCCGGCGATCCAGAGCACGGCGGACACCGCCAGCCAGGCGCTGATGCGCAGGAAGTTGCGATAGTTGCCCGGGCTGTGGCCGCGCAGCGCCGCCGCGGTGAACAGGCTGCGCCCGAGCTGCATGAAGACATAGGCGCCGGCAAAGGCCAGTCCCTTCTCGGCGAAGGCCTCGGGCAGCGAGGTCGACAGCACCAGCCCGGCCAGCATCAGCACCAGCAGCAAGAGGCGCACCGGCGTGCGCTCCGGGTCCAGCCAGTTGGTGACCCAGGAGGTGTAGATCCACACCCACCAGACGGCCAGGAACAGCAGCGCCGTGTGCACCGCGCCGAGCAGGGTGAGGTCGTGCAGCAGCCCGTGCGAGAGCTGGGTGATGGCGAAGACAAAGACCAGGTCGAAGAACAGCTCGACGAAGGTGACCTTGCCGTGCTCATGCGCCTTGCGTGGGCGCAGCAGGCCGCGGGCCGCCTGGGTGGTCATGTGCGGAATCCCCCGAATCCGATGGTTCGCAATCCTATGCCGGCCTCTGCATCCGCGCGAGATGCCGCGCGGCGGCCGCCTCCAGCACCGGGCTCAGCGCCTCGGCCAGCGCCCCGAGCTGGCCGATGTCGTCCGCGCCGAAGCCGCCGCAGCGGTCGGTCACCGCGACCAGCGACGCCATCCGCCCGTCGGCGAAGGGCATCGGCAGGGCCAGGTAGTCGGTGGCGCCCTGCG
>NZ_JANX01000205.1 GCF_000767795.1 Inquilinus limosus MP06
CGAACAGCACCGCCGCCGCCCGGCCGATGCCGGAACTGGCCCCGGCGACGACCGCCACCTTGCCCGCCAACACGCCCATCGATCTCTCCCTTCGTCATTGGATGCGGCGGAAGGTGGCGGAGGCGATCGGGGGCCTCACTCCGGTTCTTGCCCCGCAATTCCCATGGGTCGAGACCGGGGCGAGACGCACTTCATCTCGGTCCGGATCGGTCGTTCCAAGTGGAGTCGGCGGTACCCCGATGGATGGTCTGGAGAATCATGTCGAATCCTCCCGTTCAGTTTGATAATTACTATATAACTAGGAATATTATCAAGATTCTAGGGTGATACCCTTGTGCGGGCACTCGGCTAGGCGAGTGCCGTCTGCGGTTCTTCGACGAGGAACTTCACCGGCCGAGGCGATGTTCACTTTCCCGCATGGAGGCGCTTCGCTCGGGTGAACACCCGAACGCCGCGCGCACCACAGGAGCTTTCGAACGTCCGATGATGGATCCGAAGCTTGAATTTCTGCCGCGAGCGGGGGCCGGGATCGCCGGCCTCGACGAAGCCTTGCATGGCGGCTGGGCCCGGAACCGGCTTCATCTCCTGGAAGGCAACCCGGGGACGGGAAAGACGACGATCGCCCTGCAATTCCTGCTGGCCGGCGCCGCGGAAGGCGAGAAGGGCATCTATATCAGCCTGGCCGAAACCGAGCAGGAGCTGCGCGATGGCGTGCGCTCGCATGGGTGGACGGTGGGGCCGGAGATCGAGATCTTCGAGCTGGTCCCGCCCGAGAGCGTGCTGGATCCGAAGCTGCAGCAGAGCCTGCTTTATTCGTCCGACCTCGAGCTCGGCGAAACCGTCGAGCGCATCTTCGACGCGATCGAGCGGCTGAAGCCCCAGCGCGTGGTCATCGACAGCCTGTCGGAGATCCGCCTGCTGGCTCAGAGCTCGCTGCGCTACCGCCGCCAGATCCTGGCGCTGAAGCACTACTTCTCACAGAGCCGGTCGACGGTGATCATGCTCGACGACCTGACCACCGAGAACACCGATCGCGCGGTGCACAGTATCGCCCACAGCGTCGTGCATCTCGACCAGCTGGCGCCGATCTATGGGGGCGAGCGGCGACGGCTGCGCATCGTCAAATGCCGCGGCCAGCCTTTCCGCAGCGGCTATCACGACTTCACCATCACCACCGGCGGTGTCGAGGTGTTCCCGCGCCTCGTGGCGGCCGAGCATCGCCGTGGCTTCATGAGCGAGGTCACGCGCAGCGGCAACGCCGAACTGGACGCGCTGCTGGGCGGCGGCATGGCCGCAGGATCCAGCACGCTGGTCATCGGGCCGGCCGGCACCGGCAAGTCGATGCTGGTGCTGCAATACATCGCCGCCGCGGTGGCGCGGGGCGAGACCGCCGCACTGTTCGTCTTCGACGAGGAGCTGGGACTGCTGTTCAGCCGCGCCAAGGGATTGGGCATCGACTTGGCTGCGATGCGCGACGCCGGCAAGCTGGTGGTGGAGCAGATGGACGCGGCCGAACTCAGCCCCGGCGAGTTCTCGCACCGCGTCCGCAGCAGCGTCGACCGCGAGAACATCCGGCTGGTGGCGATCGACAGCCTCAACGGCTACCAGGCGGCGATGTCGGAGGAGCAGCACATCACCCTGCATCTGCATGAGCTGCTGCAATACCTGAACCGGCGTGGCGCCTCGACCTTCCTGACCATCGCCCAGCACGGCATGGTCGGCGAGATGCGGCAGACGGTCGATGTCACCTACCTGGCCGATACGGTGATCATGCTGCGTTACTTCGAGGCGTTCGGCCGGGTCCGGCGCGCCATCTCGGTGATCAAGAAGCGCACCGGGGCGCATGAAGATACGATCCGCGAGCTGCGCATCAACGGGCGCGGCCTGGCGGTCGGCGAGCCGCTGACCGAGTTCCAGGGGGTGCTGCGCGGCGTGCCCACCTATGTCGGACAGTCCGCACCACTGCTCGACCAGGCATGAGCGCACCATCCGTGGAGCGGGCGCTGATCCTGGCGCCGCAGGGCCGCGACGCGCAGGTGGCCGGCGGCATCCTGCGGGAGGCGTCCGTCCAGGTGGAGATCTGCCGGGATCTGGCGCATCTTCTCGCCGAGATCCGCCGGGGCGCCGAGCTGGCCATCCTGACGGAGGAGGCTCTGGCCGGTGTCGATGTCGCGCCGCTGACGCGATGGGTGTCGTCGCAGCCGCCCTGGTCGGATTTCCCCTTCGTGGTGCTGACCCGGCATGGCGGCGGGCTGGAGCGGAACCCGACAGCGGCCCGCATGACCGGGCTGCTCGGAAATGTCGCCTTCCTGGAGCGCCCGTTCCACCCGACCACGCTGGTCAGCGTGGTGCAGACCGCGCTGCGGGGCCGCCAGCGCCAATACGAGGCCCGGCGGCTGAATGAGCACCTGGAATCGCGGGTGCAGGAGCGGACGGCGGAGCTGGCCGCCGCCAACCGCCAGCTGCTGGCCCAGATCGACGAGCGCGAGCGGGTGGAATCGACCCTGCGCCAGATGCAGCGGCTCGAGGCCGTCGGCCAGCTGACCTCAGGCGTGGCCCACGACTTCAACAACCTGCTGACCGTGATCCTGGGCAACATCTCCTTCCTGGAGCGGGGGCTGGCCCAGGCCGGGCTCGACGGCGCCATGGAGCGGCGGCTCGGCTACATGCGGATCGCGGCGGAGCGCGGCGCCAAGCTGACCGACCAGCTGCTCGCCTTCTCCCGCCGCCAGCGGCTGGAGCCGCGGATCATCGACCTGAACGTCCTGCTGCGCGACATGCACGACCTGCTGCAGAGCACGATGGGCGGCCGGATCCGGATCGAGACCCGGGCGACGGACGGGCTGTGGCTGGCGCTGGCCGACCCGACGCAGATCGAGCTGGCGGTGCTGAACCTGGCGATCAACGCCCGCGATGCCATGGAATCGGGCGGCACGCTCAGCGTCACCACCGCCAATGTCACGCGCGGCCCGCCCGCCTCGCCGGAGCAGCCGGCGGCGGGCGACTATGTCGAGATCTGCGTCAGGGACACCGGCACCGGGATGACGGAGGAGGTGCGGGCCAAGGCGCTGGAGCCCTTCTTCACCACCAAGGAGGTCGGCAAGGGCTCCGGCCTGGGCCTCAGCCAGGTGCTGGGCTTTGCCAAGCAGTCCGGCGGCGGCGTGAGCATCGACACCGCACCCGGCCAGGGCACCGCGATCTGCATCTACCTGCCGCGAACCCGGGAGGCGGCCGTGGCGCCGGACGGGCTGCCGGCGGCGGCGTCCGCGACCGTCCGGGCGGCCCGGATCCTGGTGGTGGACGACGACAATGCGGTTCGCGAGATCACCGCGGCGATGCTGCGCGAGCTGGGGCACAGCGTGCTGGAGGCCGGCAGCGGCGGCGCCGCGCTGGAGTTGCTGGAGAGCGAGCCCGGCATCCAGCTGATGGTGGTCGACTTCGCCATGCCGGGCATGAACGGCGCCGAACTGGCGCGCCATGCCCGGCAGAGGCGGCCGGGCCTGCCGCTGCTGTTCGTCACCGGCTTCGTCGACCGCGCCGCCCTTGCCGGCATCGCCGACGCGCAGATCCTGGGCAAGCCCTTCGGCAACGAGGATCTGTCCAGGAAGATCGCGTCGGTGCTGCCTGGAGAGACGTCGGCGCCGAAGTCATAGCCGCCCGCTCAGGCCGCGTCGGCCGGTTCCGGCCGGCGGGCCGTCTCGAACAGCCGGCGGCCGAGGGTGTGGGCGGCTTCCAGGACATCGGCCGGATCCGCCGCGTCCGGCGGCAGCAGCAGCTCCGAGGTCGCGACCGGGGCGCCGCAGAAGTCGAAGATGCCGTGGTCGATCTGCGTCTTCATCGCGCCGGAATAGCCGTGCCGCTCATAGGTGCCCCGGCTGGCGCCGCCGAGCCCGACGAGATGGATCGGCAGGCGGCCCAGCATCTTCTCCAGCTTCCCTCCGGGGATCTCGTCATAGGCCCAGCCATTCGAGAAGACGCGGTCGATCCAGCCCTTCAGCAGGCCGGGCATCGACCACCAGTAGACCGGATAGACCAGCACCAGCGCGTCGGCGTGGTCGATCCGCGCCTGCTCGGCCAGCACGTCGGTGGAGGCGACTGCCTGCTTGAGATGGACTGCATGGTCGGTCGCGGTGAAGCGCGGGTCGAAGCCCTCGGCCATAAGGTCGGCGATCTCGGCGGTGTGGCCGGAGCGGGCGATGCCATCGGCGATGCGGGCGGCGGCGGCATGGGTCAGCGAGGCGGGATCGGGGTGCGAGACGACGACGAGCGCGTGCATGCCGGCAGCTCCTGCAGTGATTGCGGGGAGAGGGGAAACGTTATATACTTTTGGTAAGTTACTTTTGGTATATACCTATGTCAAGCACCGCAGCGAGAGATCCGCAGCCGCGCCGCCGCCTGTCGCGGGAGGAGCGGCACCGCCAGCTGATGGACGCCGCCTGGGCGCTGATCCGGGAGGAGGGGACGGAGGCCCTGACCCTCGGCCGGCTGGCTGAGCGGGCGGGCGTCACCAAGCCGGTGGTCTACGACCATTTCGGCGACCGCACCGGGCTGCTGATCGCGCTGTACCGGGAGTTCGACGATCGCCAGACGGCCCGGCTGCAGGCCGCGCTGGCGACGGATGCGCCGATGCTGGCGGGGCGGGCCGAGGTGATCGCCGCCGCCTATCTCGACTGCGTGCTGGCCCAGGGCCGCGAGATCCCCGGCGTGGTCGCGGCGCTGACCAGCTCGCCGGAGCTGGAGCGGGTCAAGCGCGAATGCGACGCGGCGTTCCGCGAGACCTGCCGCGCGGCCCTTGCCCCCTTCGCCCCGGCCGGCGCCATCGCCTCCGCCGGCCTCTGGGCCATGCTCGGCGCCGCCGAGGCCCTGTCCGCCGCCGCGGTCAATGGCGAGATCACCGCCGCCGAGGCGCTGGCGGAATTGGCCGAGACCATCGTCGCGATGGTTGCTAGGAGTCGGGGGTGACGCCGGGCGGCACGGCCGGCCATTCCGCACGAAAGGGCAAGCCAGCATGCGCATCGTCGATGTCGTGGAGGTGACGAAGCCGATCGCCTCCCCGATCCGCAACGCCTATATCGATTTCTCGAAGATGACGGCCAGCCTGGTGGCGGTGGTCACCGACGTGGTGCGCGACGGCCGCCGGGTCGTCGGCTACGGCTTCAACTCGAACGGCCGCTACGGCCAGGGCGGGCTGATCCGCGAGCGGTTTCGCGACCGCATCCTGGCGGCGGAGCCGGCGAGCCTGCTCGACGACAGCGGCGACAATCTCGACCCGCACCGGATCTGGACGGCGATGATGGCCAATGAGAAGCCGGGCGGGCATGGCGAGCGGTCGGTCGCGGTCGGCACCATCGACATGGCGGTGTGGGACGCGGTCGCCAAGATCGCCGGCCAGCCCCTGTTCCGCCTGCTGGCCCAGCGCCAGGGCCGCGCGGCCGATCCCCGGGTCTTTGTCTACGCCGCCGGCGGCTACTACTACCCCGGCAAGGACAACACGGCGCTGCGGGCGGAGATGCGCGGCCATCTCGACCGCGGCTACACCGTCGTGAAGATGAAGATCGGCGGCGCGACGATCGCCGAGGACCGTGGCCGGATCGAGGCGGTGCTGGCGGAGATCGGCGATGAGGCGCGGCTGGCGGTCGACGCCAATGGCCGCTTCGACCTCGAGACCGCCATCGCCTACGCCAGGATGCTCCGGGAGTATCCGCTGTTCTGGTACGAGGAGGCGGGCGACCCGCTGGACTATGCGCTGCAGGCGGCGCTGGCGGAGTTCTATCCCGGGCCGATGGCGACCGGCGAGAACCTGTTCTCGCACCAGGACGCGCGCAACCTGCTGCGCTATGGCGGTATGCGGCCGGACCGCGACTGGCTGCAGTTCGACTGCGCCCTGTCCTACGGGCTGGTCGAGTATCTGCGCACCCTCGACGTGCTGGCGCAGCTCGGCTGGTCGCCGTCGCGCTGCATCCCGCATGGCGGGCACCAGATGTCGCTGAATCTTGCCGCCGGCCTCGGCCTCGGCGGCAATGAGAGTTATCCGGACCTGTTCCAGCCCTATGGCGGCTTCCCGGACGGGGTGCGGGTCGAGGACGGCCACATCACCATGCCCGAGCTGCCAGGCATCGGCTTCGAGGGCAAGTCCGACCTGATCGCGGTGATGCGGGCGCTGGCGGAGTAGGGTTCTCGCCCGCGATTGGGAAGTGGCCGCGGGCATCGGGCACGCGGCCTCTCCCGCTCGCGGGACCTTTCCGGATCATGGCACGGGATCCCGGGGACGTCGCGGATGCCGCGCCGGCCGCCGTCCTGCATCCGCTCCGTGCCCTCCTGCCGGCGCTCGGCGCCGTCCGGACCGCTCCGAACCGGGCATCCCCTATCGGCCTGAAGTTGGCGGCCGCACCCGAATGCCAACGCTAGCCCGCGTTTGTCTTGCTTGCGTATAGCTGTGAATCCATCATGCCGTTGACGTATTCTTTGCTGTCAGGACTAAACTGCGTGTTCACGCCTGCCACGAACGATGTGATTCTCTTGCCTTCAGCACTCCAGTTCTTCAGCTTTACGAGTGCGTTCAGTTTGTAGTCGACTGCCGGGCAACAGATATTCATCCAGACATCGACCACAAATGATGATGTGTCTCTGGGGAGGCCTGACATCTCGGTGATGTTTCTTGCATAAGGAAGATCATTGACGATCACGAAAAAATGATCCCCCGGTGGAGTGATGCTGATCCCCCAAATATCGGCAGTTGGAAATTCTCTGCGAATCAGATAGCCTGCCAAGCAGTTCATTTCAACGCAATTTCCGTATTTGGCGTTGTCTTTGTATATTTTTTCACCGATGTTATCGTAATTCCCAACTCGCAAAGGGTTCTCATGAACCTTCTGTATGGAAAGCTGTATGTTGAAGTCTCGCTTCAAGGCTTTAAATACGATTTTGTCAGTGTCGTAAACCGATGGTGCGGTCAGGTCGTATAGTTTATTTGTTGACTTTTCACCGTCCTTATAATGTGCGCGGGCGTCGTTGAAAATTCTGCGGATATCCTGCTCGCGGACCGGCATGATTCTGACTCCACGGTGATTATTGATTTATGCGATTTTCCAGCAGCAGAAATACGAAAATATTACCCGCTTCTGGATAACGGTTTCGGTTGAAATAGGCGGACCGCGACATCCATTTCAGGCACCACACTGCGGGGCTCTCGGTTGCGGCAACCCGATTGCATCGAGGGCTAGGATCTGGTCCTCAGGCCCGGCGAGACCGTCGGCAGCATGGCCGGGATGCCTGCCTCCGCCTCGAGGTCCGCGAGTATCCGGAGCGGGCTGGAGTTGACCGAGCGGGTCGAATCCGCGCCAGCGCCCGAGATGGTGGCGGATCTGTGCCGCCGATACCGGCCGCCGGCGGACATGTAGCCGCGGCTGGCCGTCGCCGATGCAGCGCTGGAGGAGTTGGGCTCCGCGCCGGCCTCGGCGGCAATGAGAGCTATCCGGACCTGTTCCAGCCCTATGGCGGCTTCCCGGACGGGGTGCGGGTCGAGGATGGCCACATCACCATGCCCGACCTGCCGGGCATCAGCTTCGAGGGCAAGTCCGACCTGATCGCGGTGATGCGGGCACGGGCGGAGTAGGGGCGGGGTGGTGGAGGCGCCAGAGGCCGCCCCGGCGCCTCCACCCGGGGCCTAGGCGCGTTCGAGCCTCATGGTGATGTCGAAGGCGCCGTCATTGTTGGCGAACTCGCCGGCGCCGCCGATGTCGTTGTAGCGGAAGACGATCTCGCCATCGGCCGGAGCCTCCCAGTCGAGGACGCCGGTGCCGATGTAATGCAGGGTCGAGCCGATCTGGGCGAGCAGCGCGCCGACCGTGGTGGGCAGGAGATATCTGGACTCCATCTGCGTCTGGTACGGATGGTTCTTGTCGCCCTGCGGTCCGTGCCAGGGCCAGTCGGGGCCCATCTTGGCCCAGCCGGAGGCGAGGATGCTCAGGCGGTCGCCCTTCTTCACCGTGACGCCGGTCTTGATGCCTTCCTCGTTCTTGGCCGACAGTTGTCCTGTCCATGGGGTCGGCCGGGCCGCCGGCTTGTCGCCTCCGGCCTGGCCGCCGGCGGGACCAGACGCCGCCCCGCCCTCGATCTCGTCGGCCTCCTTCTCCTTGTCCTTGATGCTGTCCTCGGCCGGGATCCGGCTGGCGCAGATGGCGTCCTGCAGCACCTTGCCGAAATCGGCCAGGCCCTGGGTGTTGATGTAATATTCGCCGCCGGTGCGCAGGGCCAGGCGCTTGTACTCCGCGGTCAGCGCCGCCTCCTGCTCCGGGGTCGGCTGGGCCGGCAGCGTGGTCTGGTAGGCATGGACCTTGACCTCGTTGTCGACGGCGGCCTGGATCGCCCGGTCGGTCAGCTTGACGGCCTTGGCGCCGATGGTCAGGCCGCCGCCGTCCAGGCTCTCGTCGCCGAGCACGAACAGGGCGCGCTCGGCATCGGTGCGCCAGTCGAAATGCCGGCTGACATCGGCCACGGTCTGGGCGATCTGCTCCTGGGCGCTGGAATCCTTGCCCCCGGCCTTCGCCCGCGCGGTCAGCGCCGCGGCGTCGACGCCGATACCGGTCAGATAGTCCCGGGCGGTCTTGGTGAACTCGGTGCTGGCGAAGGTGCCCTCGATGCCGAGGAACTGCACCCGCAGGTCGGACGGGCAGGCCTTCTTGGCATCCTCGATCGCCGTGACCATGCCCTTGCTCAGGGCCTCGGCCTCGTCCTTCATGGAGTCGCTGGTGTCGATCAGCACCACCAGGTCGACCCTCTTGAGATCAGCCATCTTCGTCTCCTCTTCGATGGCGGACGGCACGTGTCCACGGGACGCGGGCTTCTCCGCGAGCTCCGTGCCATGGCACGTCCACCGTTTGACCGAGCCGCAACGAGGTGTTCGCCCGATAGGCCTGCGGCCCAGATGCATGCCGTGTGCGATTCGTGCCGACATCCTGAATCGGCAGCGACAGAACCGGCATTCATGAGAGTTTTGCCGAGTATCTGTACTAGTTTCTGGGAACGTTGTCCCATAACTAGTAAATCTGAATATGGGCAGCAAAATTTTATGAGTCAACATACGAATGACATTAACAATTGGACTATACCAATGTTAAAATTGTAATATCTGTATTGATATTAAATTGAGTTCAATTTTCGATATAAGCTGTGTGCCGAGAAGGGGTCGGTATCATGATGCGGTTGCTCTTGATCGTGTCGACCGGAGCCGGCTAGCCGCCCCCAGGGCACCCGGCCATAGTCGTCCTGCCTCTCCCGCGGGACCTTTTCGGTGCACAGGTATCGTCATTGCGTGCGCAGCTTCGCCGGCTTCGCCGTCTCGCGATGACGGCAGGGATCGTGCGGTCGCAGTAAACACAATGTTCATTGCTTAACTGCGCAACTAAGTTCATGATATGTTCCATGGATGAGGCGCAGACTCCCTCCGGCGAGACCCGGCCCGGCGACCCCGACCTGCACTGGACGGAGTGGGCGCTGAACCGGCTGCGCGACATCGTGGATCTCGAGATCCGCACCATGCGGGCCACCGTGCGGGAGCACGAGCAGATCCTGCGCGGCGCCGAGATGCCGGACTTTCCGCTGATGCAGTCCCGCCTCGCCCGCTCGGTGCGGCTGTCGATCGCGATGACCGAGCGGATCCGGCGCGACTATCTGCTGCGCAAGCAGGCGCGGATCGCGTCCGGCGAGCAGGAGCGGCGGCGGCGG
>NZ_JANX01000206.1 GCF_000767795.1 Inquilinus limosus MP06
AGGCCAGCGCGATCGAGGCCGGCGCGAATGGCGACATGCCCATCGGCGGGCTGGCGGACATGGCGCGAGAGCTGGCGCCGCTGCGCCGGGGCTCGATCGACGCCCTGATGACGGAAATCCGCCGGCCGGCGGCTCAGCCGCGCGCGTCGGTGCGGACGCCCAGCTTGTAGCCGACCCCGGTCACGGTCACGATCACCGGCGGCCCGCCGGCGGGAGCCTGCAGCTTGCGGCGCAGCCGGGCGACCAGCGCGTCGACCGTGCGGTCGCCGACCTCCGTGTCGCGGTTGCTGACGACCTCGACCAGATAGTCGCGGCTGAGCGGCCGGCCATTGGCCTGCACCAGCGCCGCCAGCAGGTCGAACTCGCCCCGGGTCACGCGCACCGGCGTGCCGTCCCGGGTCGTCAGCTCGCGCCGCGTCTGGTCCAGCAGCCAGGATTCGAAGGTGATCACGGTGTTGCTGTGGCGGGCGGCGTCGCGCTCCAGCCCGCGGCGGCGAAGCAGCGCCCGGGACCGGGCCAGCAGCTCGCGCAGCTTCACCGGCTTGGTGACGTAGTCGTCGCCGGCCAGCTCGAGCCCGACGACGCGGTCGACCTCGCTGTCCTTCTGGGTGACGAAGATGATGCCCACGGCGCTGGTCGACCGGATCTCGCGGGCCAGCTCGAAGCCGTCGCCGTCCGGCAGCTGGATGTCGATGAACAGCAGGTCGGCCGGGGTGCGCTTCAGGGCGCGGCGGCATTCGGCGCCGGTCGCGGCCTCCTCGACATCGAACCCCTCATCGGCGAAGTAGCGCGCGATCATCGAGCGGGTGACCGGATCATCCTCCACCACGATCAGGCGATCCCGTCTGCCGACGCCGCCCGGCCCGTCCGTCGTCCTGGTGCTCATCAACGATCCTGCCCTGCCCCGTGGCCGTTCCTTGTCGAGGCGCCACACGGATGAATGCGAACGGCCGTTCAAATCTGGTTTACATCCCGCGCCGCACAGGATGCTACACGAAGTGAGAGGATTCGGCATCCGAAGGTGCCGCCATGGTAGGAAACAGCCATGGGGCGGAGCAGGATTCGATAGCTTTTTCCTAAAATTCTTTTGAACGGGACGGATTCGGTCCGACCCCACCCGACCGGCGAGGAGGCGAACATGTCCGACCAGCAGGCGACCTACCCGCATGTCCCGATCGGCGAGATGCTGCAGCGGATCCGCCGCGACAATGCCGGGCACGGCACCAAGCACGTTGTCATCCTGGGCGCCGGCATCGCCGGGCTGGTTGCGGGCTATGAGCTGCAGCAGCTCGGCCATGCCGTCACCATCCTGGAGGGCAGCGAGCGCATCGGCGGCCGGATCCTGACGCACCATTTCAAGGACGGCAGCTACAATGAGCTGGGGGCCATGCGGGTCCCCGCCACGCATGACTACACCCACCATTACATCGATCAGGCCGGCCTGGCCGGGAAGCTGATCCCCTTCGTCAACAGCGTCGACCAGAACTTCCTCGACATCCACGGCGTGGTCTGCCGGATGAGCGAAAGCCGCAGCCGGATCTATCCGCGCTACGGCTTGCCGGAGATGCCGCCCACCCCCGACGGCGCCTATCCGCAGGATCCGGGCGGCGCCATCTTCGGCTGGGTGCTGGAGAACGCCATCGCGCCGCTGACGCCGTTCGAGCTGGACAGCCTGTTCAAGGGCGAGATGACCACCGACCGGCTGCGCTACCTCGACAGCCTGTCGCTCGGCGCCTTCCTCGACACCGTGCTGCCGCAGCAGGTCAAGCAGCTGGTCGGCGCCTATACCAGCCTCGCCGTCTGGTTCGAGAAGGCGGTGACGATGTTCATCCGCGACACCATCGTCGGCACCGGCAACAACCTGACCACGCTGCAGGGCGGCATGAGCCAGCTGCCCGACACGCTGGCGGGGATGCTGAAACCGGGCACGGTCCTGCTGCAGCACGAGGTCACGCGCATCCGCATCGCCTCCGAGACCAGCGTCGAGATCGGCTATGCCGGGCCGGAGGGACCGCAGACGCTGGCCGCGGACTACGTGCTGTGCACCCTGCCCTTCGGCGTCATGCGCCGGATGGCGCTGGACGGGTTCAGCTACGCCAAGCGCCTGTCGATCAGCCAGATGGCCTATGCCGCGTCGAGCAAGGTCATCCTCGACTGCCGCGAGCGCTTCTGGGAGTCCCGCTACGGCATCTATGGCGGCGGCTCGATCTCCGACGGGCTGCAGCGCCAGACCTACTATCCGATGGACCATCTGAAGGTCGAGCGCGGCCCGCTGCCGCCGCGGCCCTGGTCCAACCCGCACACCGGCCCGGCGCATGACGAGCGCACCGGCCCGGCGCCGGACGCCGATGCCTCGATGCCCGGCGCGCTGCTGGGCGCCTATTGCTGGGGGTCGGACGCGCTGCGCCTGGGACTGATGGAGCCGGCGGCGCAGGTCGAGGCCGTGCGCCGCGGCATCGCCCGGTTCCATCCGGAGATCATGGACGACAATCTGGTGGTCGATTCCGCGTCGATCTGCTGGCAGTCGCACAAATGGTCGGCGGGGGCCTTCGCCTTCCTGCTGCCCGGGCAACTCGGCACCATCTTCCTCGACGGCAAGAAGCCGGAGGGCCGGGTGTTCTTCGCCGGCGAGCACTGCTCGCTGGACCAGGCCTGGATCCAGGGATCGCTGATCGCCTCGCTGGAGGCGGTCGACCAGATCGTGAGCATCTGACGCGGCCGCCATCGCGGCCGGGCAACCATCCTTGCAGACGGAGGGACGATCATGGGTGCGGAACCCGAGGGCGTCATCGACTGTGCCATCATCGGCGGCGGCATGGGCGGCGTATACAGCGCCTGGCGGCTGGCCACAGCGCCGGATTCGAAGATCCCGGCGGCCGGCATCCACCTGTTCGAGATGAGCGACCGGATCGGCGGCCGCCTCGACACCGTGCGCCTGCCCGGCATGCCGCATGTGCCGGCCGAGCTGGGCGGCATGCGGATCATGACCTCGCAGACGCTGGTCATGGGGCTGGTGCAGCAGCTGGGCTTCGAGACCGTCAAGTTCCCGATGGGCGGGCCGGAGAACCTGGCCTATCTGCGCGCCCACCGCTTCCCGGTCCGCGACTACGCCGATCCCGACAAGGTGCCGTACTGGCTGACCGAGCAGGAAAAGGGCAAGTCGCCGTCGGCGCTGGTGGTGCAGGCGATCGAGACCATCATCCCCGGCGCCAAGAAGATGAGCAGCGCGGAGCTGCGCGAAGCCTGCTCCAAGGCCACGCTGAACGGCTTCCCGCTGCGCAATCACGGCTTCTGGCAGGTGCTGCTGAACGCGCTGAGCGTCGAGGCCTACAACCTCGCCCTCGCCGGCGGCGGCTTCAACACGGTGCTGACCAACTGGAACGCCGCCGAGGCCATCCCCTGGTACATGGAGGACTGGTCGATCCCGGCGAACCAGACCCCCTATGTCCATCTGCCCGAGGGCTACGAGGCCCTGCCCCGGCGCCTGTGCGACGAGTTCGAGGCCGCCGGCGGCCGCGTCCATCTGCGGCGCGAGCTGATCGCCTTCAGCCGGCGCGAGGACGGGCTGTACGCGCTGACCATGCACGACCACGGCCTCGGCCATGACCATGTCCTGCTGGCCCGCCGCCTGATCCTGGCGATGCCGCGCCGGTCGCTGGACCGCATCGCCGAGCATCCGCTGGACCGGGCGGGGCCGAGCGAGTTCTTCGCCAAGCCCGGCGTGGCCGAGCTGCTGGCCACCGTCACCGGCCAGGCGCTGTACAAGTTCGCCCTGGCCTATCCCGAGCCCTGGTGGCACGCGCTGGGCCTGAGATCGGGCGATTCCGTCACCGACCTGCCGCTGCGCCAGATCTACTATTTCGAGACCGAGGGCGAGATGGCCGGCGGCGACCCGCGCAACACCAACTCGCTGCTGGTCGCGGCCTATACCGACGGCATCTCGGTCGATTACTGGGAGGGCGTCCGCCACAGCGGCCCCCGGTTCGAGGGCCGCGCCAACCCCTTCGTCGCGGGCCTGCCGCGGCTGCCCGACATCTATGACGTCAGCGCGCTGATGGTGGCCGACGCGCACCGCCAGCTGAAGGAGGTGCATGGGGTGGCCGAGGCGCCGGAGCCCTATGCCGCCGCCTTCCGCGACTGGGGCGACGATCCCTATGGCGGCGGCTGGCATTCCTGGAACATCGGCGTCGACACCGCGGCGGTGATGCCCCGCATCGTCAAGCCGGTGGCCGACGATGAGGTCTATATCTGCGGCGAGTCCTATTCGACCTATCAGGGTTGGGTCGAGGGCGCGCTGCAGACCGCCGAGATGATGCTGACCGCGCATTTCGGCCTGGCCGCCCCGGACAGCAGCCTGGCCTCGGCCGCCTGACCACCCACCTTCCACCGCCCGCCGCCGAGAGACCCCGACCATGCTGCAGCAGAGCACGACCTACTACCGCACAGTGACCGACCGGACGGTGTCGCAGCTGCTGCTCGACTACCTGAAGCTGGAGAATGTCCGCTACCTGTTCGGCATTCCCGGCGGCGGCATCATGTACCTCCTCAACGAGCTGCGGCTGCGCGAGGAGGAGTTCACCTACATCGTCTGCCGGCACGAGACCGGCGCCGCCTACATGGCGGACGGGCTGCACCGGGTGACCGGCGGGCTGGGCGTCGTCCTGGCCACCACCGGCCCCGGCGCGGTCAACGCCCTGACCGGTGCCATGAACGCCCAGGCCGACCATTCCGCCGTCCTGACCATCACCGGCGAGGTGGCCGAGAACTATTTCGGCAAGGGCTATCTGCAGCAGGGCATCGACGGCACGCTCAATGTCGACGCCGTCTATCAGGCCTCGGTGCAGTACAGCGCCATGATCGCCAGCCCGGACGATTTCGGCACGCTGTTCACCCAGGCGCTGCGCGACGCGCTGTCGATCCCGTTCCGCGCCACCCATATCAGCCTGCCGGTCGACGTCTCCAACGAGCCGCCGAGCAAGCCGGTGCCGTTCCCGACCAGCTGGGAGCATTACCGCACCGTGCCGAAGGCCAGCGACATCGCCCGCACCGACCTGGCGCTGGACCGGCTCTTGAAGGCGAAGCGGCCGCTGATCATGCTCGGCAACGGCAATCGCTTCGCGATGCAGGGCGAGCGCCTGGAGAAGTTCACCGCCTTCGTCGAGCGCTTCGGCATCCCGGTGATGACCTCGCCCGACGGCAAGGCGCTGTTCCCCGAGACCCACCCGCTGTCGCTGCGCAACTACGGCATGGCCGGCTGCATCTGGCCCAGCCTGTACATCGCCGCCGCCGGCGGCGGTCCGGCCTATGACGCGCTGATGGTGATGGGGTCGGTGCTGGGCAACCTCGCCACCAGCAACTGGAACACCGCGCTGCTGCCGAACGGGCCGTTCATCCAGGTCGACGCCGACCAGTCGGTGATCGGCCGGGCCTTCCCGATCGAGCTCGGCATCGTCAGCGAGCTCGGCCAGTTCATCGACGACCTGTGCGCGCTGGCGGCGCTGCGCCAGCCGGACGAGGCCGCGGTGGAAGAGCGGAAGGGCTATATCCGCTGGATCCGCGACACCCACGCGCCATGGTACGACCCGGAGAAGCGCGACTCTCAGGCCACCCCGATTCTGCCGCAATCGGCGATGCGGGTGATCAACGAGGTGGTGCCGACGGGCAGCCACATCTTCATCGACTGCGCCAACTGCGTCGGCTGGACGCTGAACGACCTGGCGATCGACCCGCCGACCCAGCTGCACCTGTCGCTCGACACCGGCCCGCTCGGCTTCGGCACCTGCGCCGTGGTGGGCGGCAAGCTCGGCGCGCCGGACCGGACCTGCATCGCCATCACCGGCGACGGCGCCTTCCTGATGCATGGCAGCGAGGTGTCGACCGCCGCACGTTACGGCATCGGCGCGATCTGGATCGTCATGGACAACAACGACCTGGCGATGGTCAGCCAGGGCAACGCGCATTTCTTCCCAAAGCCGCCGGTGCCGTCCTGGACCGACTACTATAAGCTCGGCGCCCCGGACCTGGTCGCCTTCGCCACCGGGCTGGGTGCGACAACCTACACCGTGCAGGACCCGCAGGGGCTGCGGGCCGCGCTGACCAAGGCGATCAGTCAGGCCGAGGCGTACCGGCGGCCGCAGGTGATCGTGCTGGAGATCGACCGGTCGGAGGTGCCGCCCTACTACCGCACCCCGCCCCAGGCCTGAACGTGCCCCCCGCCCCCACGTTTCGCGGAAGGACGCGTGAATGGTTGACAACACCGCCCGCATCAAGGGCGTCGGCTTCGCGGTGCCGGAGCAGGTCCGGACCAACGATGCGCCGGTCTTCGACTGGATCAAGGCACACAACCCGCCCCATTCGGACCTGTTCAAGGGCTTCGACCAGCGCCGGATCCTGGCGCCGGGCCAGACGCTGCTGGGGCTGATGGCCGAGGCGGCGGCCGCAGCGCTGGTCGATGCCGGGCTGGGCGCCGGCGATATCGACCTGCTGATCGGCATCTCGTCGGTGTCGGACTATGTCAGCCCGAACGGGCTGGTGGCGTTGCACCAGACGCTGAACCTGCCGCCGCGCTGCCAGGTGCTGCCGCTCGGGACCGAGTTCACTGTCTTCAATGACGGGCTGGTGCTGGCCGAGGCGATGATCCGCACCGGCCGCGGCCTGCGCAACGCGCTGGTCGTCTGCGGCTGCAACTGGAGCCGGCACGTCAGCTACCATGAGGCGACCTGCATCGGCGCCGCGGACGGTGCCGGCGCCGCGGTGATGGCCGTGAGCGACGACCAGCAGCGCTTCGCCCTGGTCGACGTCGTGACCGACACCGATACCAATTATTTCGGTGCCATGCATATGAGCGCCCGGCCGGCCGGCACGATCGACCCGCCGCCGCCCTATCTGGCAGAGAGCTTCACCACCCCGCTGATGTATATCGGTGATGCTGGAGCCGATTCCTACAAGGAGTACGGCGCCAAGGTTCCGCCGCGGATCGTCGACCGGCTGCTGCGCCGCAACGGGCTGGCCGCCGGCGAGATCACGCTGATCGCGCACCAGGCCTCGTCGGTGCTGAGCGATGCCTGGGCGGAGGCGATCCGGCCGGGCCAGTACCTGACCACGCTCCCCGAATACGCCAACATGACCTCGGCGTCCGTCCCGGTAACGCTGGCGGCGCGCTATGCCGAGATCTCGCGCAACGACCTGGTGCTGCTGACCATCGGTCTGCAGCAGCAGACCTCTGCGGTGCTGCTCCGCCGCCGGTGCAACCGGGGGCAGATCGGCATCTGAACCGGCTCGGAACGCCGGGCTGCTCCCCTCGATTTCTGACAGATGCGGGCCTCGGCCGATCTGGCCGGGGCCCGTCGTCATTCCGACAGATGCCGCGACCGCCGGTAGAGATCGACCTCCCTGCCAGTCATCGGCCGTCTCATCCTATGCGAATGGTGGTTCATACCCCAGTCACAGGGATGAACACCGCAAGGCCTATACATAAGCACACGCTGATTCACGCAGTATTCCGCCAAGCCCTTTGGCGTCTACCGGCGGAATATTGCGATATGACTGAGCCGCTCGGACAGCCACGGCGGCCGATCAGCTGTCGACAGGAGGAGGTCTTGATGCACAGCAGAACAGCCCTGGGGAGCGAGCCTGCGCCGGCCGGTTGGCCGGCCCTGTTCGGGACGATCGAGGCCCGCTGCGGCGTCCCCGGTGCCGCGAGCCAGACGATCGGTCCGGACGGGGCGGCCTTCCGCGCCATGTATCTGGATCTCGGCGTCATCCGCGACGCGCTGCGGTCGGCGGATGCCGAACCTGCCATCGTCACCATCTGCGCCGATGTGCTGAACATCCCCGACCGCTTCGACTGGCGGCTGGACCGGACCGAGCTGGTGATCGTGGCCCGGCGGGTCCAGTCGGCCGGCTACGCCACGGTGAATCTCGACTATCGCGACGGCAGGGCCGCGAGCCTGTCTTTCTTCACCGAGGAGATCGACGGCCGGTTCCAGGCCATCGCCGTCACCGCTCCCGACGGGCCGCAGCCGGTCGCGTTCATCTTCGACACGCCCCCCGCGACGGGCGGGGTGCGGATCCACATGCCGGGCCGCCAGCCGGTCGACACGCCGCTGGACGACATGCGCGACCTGCAGCCCCAGGCGATCGCGATCCTCGAGCAGGCGCTCAGGACCGAGCTGACCTTCGCCTCGCTGCTGCGCGAGCAGCGCCCGCATCTGGCCCTGGCGATGGCCGGCTGGATCAAGACCTGCGCCGAGGGCCTGCCCGGCCTGGCGCGGATGGCGGCGGAGATCGATGCCCTCGCCTTCGCGCAGGCGGGCGCCGCCGGCACACCATCGATCCCCTGGCGGGGAGCCGCGATCGCCGCGGCCGGCTGACGGGCAACGGCGCCCCTGCTCCCGAACAGCGGCATCCGCCGCGCCGGCGCCGGACCGGCTCCGGGCGGTCGGATCGTTGCCCCTCCCGCATCTCTGTCGCTATGAAAGCTTCGCGCCGGCACCTTGTCGGCGCCCTGCCGGCCTCGTCCGGAGGGGCCTTGGCCGTCGACAAGATCGCCATCATCGTCGGCGGCGTGTCCGCGGCGAAGATCATCCTCGCCGCGAGGGCGCCGGTGGTGAAGTTCCCGGTCACCCTGGTCGAGAACCGGCTGGTGACGTGGCGCCCGGCGCCGTTCAACGCGCACGCCTGAGAGCACGTTGATCGGGCCGGCACCACCCTCCGCCTCAGGGCAGGATGGCGATGCCGCGGCCGGCGAAGAACCGGTCGAAGGTCTCGACCGGAAGGGCCACGGACTCGCGCGATGCGCGGTCGTGGCCCGACGGGTTGTGGAAGACCAGCATCCCGTCCTTCTGGCCGTGGACCAGCACCAGATGCCCGCCCTTGGCGGGCGGATCGCTGTCGGGCCGGCGGATCGACGGGTGCACCGAGGCGATGAAGAAGGTGGCGCCGCGCAGGACACCGGGGATGCCGCGGGCGCCGATACCGGTGACGATCTGCGCCGACAGCCCGAATTCCGCCCGCACATAGGCGACGAAGGGCGCGTAGATCAGGCCGCGGATCGACTCCCTCTCGACCACATAGGCGCCATGGCGCGTGGCCCCGCGCGCCAGCTCCAGGATCGGCGGGGCATCGCCGCTGCGCGCGGCCAGCACCATCCGCAGGCAGGCCATGCCGCAGACATGGTTGGCCCAGCGGGCATACTCCGCCGCGTCGGCCGCGCCGGAGCGGGCCCAGTTCGGGTCCTCGGCCAGGGGCAGCGTGCCGTCCAGGATCTCCCCGGCCCGGTCGGGCGACTCCCATTGGCAGACATACGGCACCGGCCCGGCCGCCCCCCGCTGCGCGAGATCGTTCATTCCCTGTCGCTTCCCCTTCGTCCCCGGCCTCAGCCCGCCGGCAGGCTGACCGTGCCGCCAGCGGTCTCCACGATTTCCTGGACGATCGCAAGCCCCAGGCCGCTGCCGGCACCGGGTCAAGCGCCGCGACCGCCGGCTGCCGCCATGGCAAAGGCAGCGGATCCCGAGGCCGGCACCGTCCGGGCTCGTCGCGATCATCGTTGCGATCCACGGGAATGCGGGTATACCGCGAGGATCATTCTCAGCAGGCGGACCATCATATGCCGGGATTCTCGCAAGCCGCCGCGCGCCTGGCGGGCCGCTGCCGGTGGGCTGCGGTCCTCGCCGCCGCCGCGCTGGCATCCGCC